>NZ_JAYQWM010000006.1:0-120767 GCF_036662595.1 Escherichia sp. Lx600-2
GCTGATAGAAACAGAAGCCACTGGAGCACCTCAAAAACACCATCATACACTAAATCAGTAAGTTGGCAGCATCACCCAAAAGTTAATCTGACCGTTAAAAACACACTTGCTGATGATGGTAGCGAAGACAACATCTCTCTGATATTCCAGAGCATGAAGGATTTCACCCCTGAGCAGGTTTCCCGGCAAATTCCTCAGCTGAAGGCAATGCTTTCTATGCGTAACCTGCTTCGCGATTTAAAAGCGAACTTGCTGGACAATCAGGCTTTCCGAAAGGAACTGGAAAAAATTCTGCTCGACCCGGCATTAAGCGCAGAACTCAGAGCCGAACTTTCAGCCCTGGCCCCAAAACACTCCTAACCGTCACCCGGTAATCACGGATTAACCAAGGAATGCTCATGTCTGTAAAAAATGAAAACGCCGCGGCTGGCGCAAGCGTTGTGCTGGAACGTCCTGCTGCAGGCGGGGTTTATGCGTCCCTGTTTGAAAAAATTAATCTTAACCCGGTGTCTGAACTGAGCGCGCTGGATATCTGGCAGGACGCGCAGGCGATGTCAGATGCGACCGCTGATGAACGTTTAACGGCGGGGATGCAGGTGTTTCTGGAGTGCCTGACAAAATCGGGCTCAAAGGTTGAAAAACTCGACAAAAACCTGATTGACCATCATATCGCGGAGCTGGACTACCAGATTAGTCGCCAGCTGGATGCGGTAATGCATAGCGAAGAATTCCAGGCGGTGGAGAGCCTGTGGCGCGGCGTGAAATCGCTGGTCGACAAAACAGATTTCCGCCAGAACGTGAAGGTTGAACTGCTGGATATGTCAAAAGAAGATCTGCGTCAGGACTTCGAAGATAGCCCAGAAATCATCCAGAGCATACTGTATAAACATACATATATTGATGAGTACGACACCCCGGGTGGAGAGCCGATCGCTGCGCTGATTTCCGCTTACGAATTTGATGCGTCTGCGCAGGATGTCGCGCTGCTGCGTAATATATCAAAAGTCTCCGCCGCAGCGCATATGCCGTTTATCGGCTCTGCCGGCCCGAAATTTTTCCTCAAAGATTCGATGGAGGAAGTGGCGGCCATCAAAGACATTGGTAACTACTTCGACCGTGCGGAGTACATCAAGTGGAAATCCTTCCGTGAGACGGACGATGCCCGTTATATCGGTCTGGTGATGCCGCGCGTGCTGGGTCGCCTGCCGTATGGCCCGGATACTGTGCCGGTTCGTAGCTTCAACTACGTGGAAGAAGTGAAAGGCCCCGATCACGATAAATATCTGTGGACCAACGCCTCGTTTGCCTTTGCATCCAACATGGTACGCAGCTTCATCAACAACGGCTGGTGTGTACAAATCCGTGGCCCGCAGGCCGGTGGTGCCGTCCAGGATCTGCCAATCCATCTGTACGATCTGGGCACCGGCAACCAGGTGAAGATCCCGTCAGAAGTGATGATCCCGGAAACCCGCGAATTTGAATTCGCTAACCTTGGCTTCATTCCGCTGTCCTACTACAAGAACCGCGACTACGCGTGCTTCTTCTCGGCGAACTCCACGCAGAAACCGGCGCTGTATGACACTGCGGATGCAACGGCTAACAGCCGCATTAATGCCCGTCTGCCTTACATCTTCCTGCTGTCGCGTATCGCACACTACCTGAAGCTGATTCAGCGCGAAAATATCGGCACCACCAAAGACCGTCGTCTGCTGGAATTAGAACTCAACACCTGGGTTCGCAGTCTGGTGACCGAAATGACTGACCCGGGCGACGAGCTTCAGGCCTCTCACCCGCTGCGTGACGCGAAAGTGGTGGTGGAAGATATCGAAGACAACCCGGGCTTCTTCCGCGTCCGACTGTTCGCTATTCCGCACTTCCAGGTAGAAGGGATGGACGTCAACCTGTCACTGGTTTCTCAGATGCCAAAAGCCAAGTCGTAAGGCGAGGGGAAATCAGGGATGAAAATTTACCGCCCACTTTGGGAGGATGGGGCCGCTCTGGCCCCGCAACAGTTCCAGCAGCAGGACCGCTGGAGTGAACACGTTGCCGACATGGTCGCCCGGATGGGTATTTCTCATCCCTGGGGCGTGGTGGTGGCAGAATTTGATGATGCTGCGCTGGCGCTCTCGCGCCTGAACGCCACCCGTCTGGTCGTACGTTTCCAGGATGGCACGATTGTTGATACGGATCTGGCGGATAATCTTCCGCCAGTCTGTGATTTATCCGCCGCAAATGGCTCCGAGGCTGTTGAAGTGGTTGCCGCACTGCCGCTGTTGAGCGCCAGTGGCGGCAATCTGGATAACGGTCAGGAGAGTGAACGTCCACGTCGCTGGAAAACGGAGCGCGTAGTGGTCCAGGAGCTGGCCGGACACGAAAGTGGTGAACTGGCCATTCTGCGTTACGCCATGACGCTTCGTTTGTCCACGCAGGAAAACACCGCTTATCTGACCTGCCCGGTCGCCCGTCTGGTGCGTAATGCGCAAGGGCAGTGGCGTCGCGATCCCTCCTTTATCCCGCCGATGCTCTCGGTTGCAGCAAGCCCCTGGCTGGTAAGCGAAATGAGTGACCTGCTGGTCCGCTTGCAGGCAAGACGCAAGCGTTTGATGGCGATGCGGCGTGAAAGCAACGAACGGATGGCCGATTTTGCGGTCGCCGATGTCTCATTATTCTGGCTGCTTAATGCGCTGAACAGCGCCGAGCCGGTGCTCGCTGAATTACTGCAAACACCGGACCGTCACCCTGAGTTGCTGTACCGCGAACTAACCCGTCTGGCGGGCAGCCTGCTGACCTTCTCACTGGAGCACGACGCAGGCGATATTCCTGCTTATCAGCATGATGCACCGGAGCGGGTATTCCCACCGTTGCTGGCACTGCTCGACAAGCTGCTGGAAGCGAGCCTGCCGTCGCGGGTGGTGAGTATCCACCTCGAGCATCAGGACCAAATCTGGAAAGGCGCCCTGCACGATGCGCGCTTGCGTGAAGGGGCTGACTTCTATCTCTCCGTACGTTCATCCATGCCAAACCATGAACTTCAGACGAAATTCCCG
Organism: Escherichia sp. Lx600-2; assembly: GCF_036662595.1. Classification (NCBI taxonomy): domain Bacteria; kingdom Pseudomonadati; phylum Pseudomonadota; class Gammaproteobacteria; order Enterobacterales; family Enterobacteriaceae; genus Escherichia; species Escherichia sp. Lx600-2. The sequence continues at coordinate 3,048 of NZ_JAYQWM010000006.1, forward strand.
CGGCTGTGTAAAGCGGGCAGCTTTGATGATGTTTCGGATGTGGTGAATGTGGCCCTGAGCGGGATGGTTATCAAACCGCTAACGCATGTTCCGGCCGCTATCCCGTTACGCCTTGAGAACCAGTATTTCTCGCTGGATCTGAGTACTGAAGCGGCACGCGCGATGCTTGAGATGGGCAGTTGCACCTTCTATACCCCGCGCTCACTGGGGGATGTGAATCTTGAACTCTTTGCGGTGCTGCGCTCATGAATAAACCCGAACTCAGCCAGATAGAACGTATCTTCTACCCAGGCTGGCTGATGGCCAGCCAGTTGCGGAGCGGCCAGGAAGTTCGCGACGGGGAAGGGCTTTACCGCCGGGCTTGCCGTTTGGTGAAAGAGGCAAAAGCTGCGCTCATGGAGGCAGGCTACAGCGACATCAGCCGCGACCATATGGTGTATGCCTTGTGTGCGCTGCTTGATGAGAGCGTGATGAACAGGGGCACCACCGATGATGGCTACCTGACCTGGCACCGAGACCCGCTACCCGGGAGGTCTGACATGGTGGATAAAACGCAGCATTACCGTAATCACTGGGCACAGTGGACGGTTGCCGAAATTACGTTTGTGGAACAACACTATGGTCAGTTGGACGTGCGATTTTCAGGAGAAGCCAGCGAGCAGGGATTAACAACTTTTCTTGATGCTTTTGATGAGTCCAGTCACTGGGTTTTAGTTGTACCATTATCACCCGGCTTGCTTCCTTTTAAAAAATGCCGGGTAACAACGGCGGAACTGGCGGAAACAACATTACCCGCGTCGCAAGTGCTGGTGGTTGAAAATGAGCAGTGTTTGCATCATCTTCCAGCATTATCTGACACTATCGCGATTTTAGGCTGTGGCCTGGACGTGCAATGGCTATCCAGTTCTGTTCTGGATGAAAAACGCGTTGCCTATTGGGGGGACATGGATAGCTGGGGACTACTGATGCTGGCGAGAGCCAGGCGTTGTCGTCCGACGCTTGATGCCCTGCATATGAACCGTGAGTTGTTTGAGCAGTATGTCAGTCATAGCGCCGTTCCAGAACCGGTCATAGCGAAGGAAGCTGTACCTGATGGCTTGCTTAACGAGGAGGCCGATTTTTATCGCTACTTAACCCGTTTACCGCGTGGTCGTCTGGAGCAGGAGTTTTTGCCTGTGGGGATTGCGGAAGAGGTGCTTCTCAGGTGGGGAAAAGAGAGTTAAAAAAGTCATGCTTGTTCTGGAAGGTTATTTACGCGGTATTTTGGTAGTGGTTGTTGCGAAAAGTCTGCGTTGATGGTCCTGATACCTTACCGGGTAGAGGGACTTTGCATCAGTCAGTTTAGATACTGTGGCAACTGTCGCCTTTAGATGGACAAACGCATAAATTATTAACCTATTGAATTTCTTGTTTTCAGGCAGCAGAGAGAAGGTATATCAGAGGGTACTGAGGTGTATAAACGTCACGAACATCCGTGAAAAGGCGAAAAAAACCAGCCAATAGATAATGCTTTGCAATGGCCAGAAATCTACCGTAGCCAGAAAGTGAAAAAGCCCCGCTTTGCAGCGAGGCCTTATGAATAGTGGTGCCCGGACTCGGAATCGAACCAAGGACACGGGGATTTTCAATCCCCTGCTCTACCGACTGAGCTATCCGGGCAACGGGGCGCATTAAACCTGAATCGCCTCGTCTCGTCAATCAAATTTCTTCAATTTACTGCAGACTGCACAATCTATCATCACTTTGCCGCTATTGCACGCATTGTCAGGCAAACCAGGCGGTCCAGGCGGCGGAAAGCGGCATTGCCAGAAGGAGTGCTGGAAGCATGTTGACCACCGGGAACATTTTAATGCCACAGATGCGTAATCCGGTTGCCAGCAGCAATAAACCGCCTACGGCGCTGAAGTCTGCCATCATCGACGGTGTGGTCAGCGGTAATATCAGCGCGGCAGCCCACGCCAGCGTTAACTGGATGATCAGTAATGGGATACTAATCACCGATACCGCAATACCCAGCGAGCAGGCGAAGATCATCGCCGTAAAGAAATCAAGAAATGACTTGGCGATTAAAATACTCGGATCGCCGGTCATCCCTTCGTTCATCGCCCCGAAGATCCCGGTGCCGCTGGCGCAAAACAGGACAATAATCGCGACATAATTCTGAATAAAAGATTCATGCGCTGGCTTCTTACGTGAGTGACGAAACAGATTTTGTGCTTTGGCGACCGCTGTATTGACGCCTTTCTCCAGCAGACAAATTTCGCCGATTAATGCTCCGAGTAAGGTTGCTAAAACCATCGCTGGAAGGTTGGCGCATTTCACCACCAGTAAAATACCAATCCCCAGCGATGCCAGACCAAAAATTGATGTCATGGAGACGCGGATACGTTCCGGTAAGCGTTGGCTAAGCAGTGCACCGAGCATGCCACCCAGTAATATTGCACTTGCGTTGATAAAAGGGCCGATGACCACAAGAGTTCCTGTTAACTGTATTGTTTGATTTTCTTATTATGAACTTTTTGCCTTGTTGATGGCTTGTCTGGTCGCAAAGTCCTGGCTTGCACGTCTTAGCGAAAGGTGCCATGATTGCGCGAATTTTCTCCTCTCTGTACGGAGTTTGCCCGATGCACGCCATCTCCTTACATTCTCTCGCTTATCGCCGTTTCGCGCGAAACCCTTCTCTTTTTATGCTACTGCTCATGCGGTGAAGTTAACGCACGTTCACTGCAGGACAACAGTAAAATCAGAGCGTTTCTGCTTTTACTGATGTCTGGCGGTCGGAGCTGGTGACCAGTTTGACCCATATCTCATGGGGCAGGGTTTTACACCTTGTCCGGTATTCTTACTTCCCCGAAACGGGTTTTGCGCTTATGAAATCAATGAATATTGCCGCCAGTAGTGAACTGGTATCCCGACTTTCTACTCATCGCCGCGTGGTGGCGTTGGGAGATACTGATTTTACGGACGTCGCGGCAGTCGTCATTACCGCTGCGGATAGTCGCAGTGGCATTCTTGCGTTGCTTAAGCGCACCGGTTTTCATCTACCGGTGTTTTTGTATTCCGAACATGCTGTTGAATTACCTGCGGGCGTTACGGCGGTAATCAATGGCAACGAGCAGCAGTGGCTGGAGCTGGAATCCGCAGCCTGTCAGTATGAAGAGAATTTGCTGCCACCGTTTTATGACATGCTGACGCAGTACGTTGAGATGGGCAACAGCACCTTTGCTTGCCCTGGACATCAACATGGTGCGTTCTTTAAAAAGCATCCTGCCGGACGCCATTTTTACGATTTCTTTGGTGAGAACGTCTTTCGCGCTGATATGTGTAATGCTGACGTAAAATTGGGCGATCTGCTTATTCATGAAGGATCGGCGAAAGATGCGCAGAAATTCGCAGCCAAAGTCTTTCATGCCGATAAAACCTATTTTGTGCTGAACGGCACATCGGCAGCGAATAAAGTGGTGACGAATGCGCTGTTAACGCGTGGCGATCTGGTGCTTTTCGACCGTAACAACCATAAGTCGAATCATCACGGCGCGCTGATTCAGGCGGGGGCGACGCCGGTCTATCTGGAAGCTTCACGCAACCCGTTTGGTTTCATTGGCGGTATTGATGCGCACTGTTTTAATGAAGAGTATCTGCGCCAGCAAATTCGCGACGTTGCGCCAGAAAAAGCCGACCTGCTGCGCCCGTTTCGCCTGGCGATTATTCAGCTGGGAACCTATGACGGCACTGTCTATAACGCCCGTCAGGTGATCGATACCATTGGGCATCTGTGTGATTACATTCTGTTTGATTCCGCGTGGGTCGGTTACGAACAGTTTATCCCGATGATGGCGGATAGCTCGCCGCTGCTGTTAGAACTTAACGAAAACGATCCAGGGATCTTTGTGACTCAGTCGGTGCACAAACAGCAGGCGGGATTCTCACAGACGTCGCAGATCCATAAAAAAGATAACCATATCCGCGGACAGGCGCGTTTTTGCCCGCATAAGCGGTTGAATAACGCCTTTATGCTCCATGCTTCTACCAGCCCTTTCTATCCGCTGTTTGCTGCACTGGATGTTAACGCCAAAATTCATGAAGGGGAGAGTGGGCGTCGGCTGTGGGCTGAGTGCGTTGAGTTGGGTATTGAGTCGCGCAAGGCTATTCTTGCGCGCTGTAAGCTGTTCCGCCCGTTTATCCCGCCCGTTGTTGATGGCAAATTGTGGCAGGATTATCCGACATCAGTGTTAGCCAGCGACCGCCGTTTTTTCAGTTTTGAGCCGGGGGCGAAGTGGCACGGCTTTGAAGGATATGCCGCGGATCAGTATTTTGTTGATCCGTGCAAGCTGTTACTCACTACACCAGGTATCGATGCCGAAACCGGCGAATATAGCGACTTTGGCGTTCCGGCGACGATTCTGGCGCACTATCTGCGTGAGAACGGCATTGTGCCGGAGAAGTGCGATCTCAACTCCATTCTGTTCTTATTAACTCCGGCGGAAAGCCACGAGAAGCTGGCACAACTGGTGGCGATGCTGGCGCAATTTGAACAGCATATTGAGGATGACTCGCCGCTGGCTGAGGTGTTGCCGAGCGTTTATAACAAGTATCCGGTGCGCTATCGCGACTACACCCTGCGCCAGTTGTGTCAGGAGATGCACGATCTGTATGTCAGTTTCGACGTCAAAGACCTACAAAAAGCGATGTTCCGCCAGCAGAGTTTCCCGTCAGTGGTGATGAACCCCCAGGATGCGCATAGCGCTTATATTCGCGGTGACGTGGAGTTGGTGCGGATTCGTGATGCCGAAGGGCGAATTGCGGCAGAAGGGGCGTTGCCTTATCCACCTGGCGTGCTTTGCGTGGTACCCGGGGAAGTCTGGGGTGGGGCGGTTCAACGTTATTTCCTTGCACTGGAAGAAGGGGTGAATTTGTTGCCGGGATTTTCGCCGGAGCTGCAAGGTGTTTATAGCGAAACCGATGCGGATGGCATGAAACGGTTGTACGGTTATGTGTTGAAGTAAGAATAAAAAAAACGGGTCACCTTCTGGCGACCCGTTTTTCTTTGCGTAATTAGTGGCTAACCGTCTGTGTACCTGTCGGGACACGAACGTGTTTATATTTGAACATCGCCATGAACGCGAAGGCCAGAACCACGGAGTAACCAGCGAAAATCAACCATACGGTCTGCCAGTCGGTAATGCCGTTTTGGGTGTACATCTCAACCACTTTACCGCTCACGATGCCCCCGAGGATACAGCCGAAGCCGTTGGTCATCATCAGGAACATCCCTTGCGCACTGGCGCGAATAGCCGGGCTAACTTCTTTTTCGACAAACACCGAACCAGAGATGTTGAAGAAGTCGAACGCACAGCCGTAAACAATCATCGACAGAACCAGCAGTACGGTGCCGAACGGAGTCGGGTCGCCGTAAGCAAACAGCGCAAAACGCAGGATCCACGCCACGATACTGATCATCATTACGTTCTTAATGCCGTAGCGGCTTAAGAAGAACGGGATGGTCAGAATGAACAGGGTTTCAGAGATCTGCGAAATCGACATGATGATTGACGCATGCTGCACGATGAAGCTGCTGGCAAACATCGGATCTTTGTCGAAGCTGTGCAGGAAGGTATTACCGAACATGTTGGTAATCTGCAGTTCCGCGCCCAGCAGCATTGAGAAGATGAAGAAGATTGCCATACGCTTGTTTTTAAACAGCGCGAATGCATCGAGGCCCAGCAGGGTTGTCCAGCTCTGATTCGCTTGCTGTTTAGCAACCGGAATATGCGGCAGAGTCAGGGTAAACAGAACCAGAATGGCGGAAAGTGCTGCGCCAATATACAGCTGCATGTGGCTTAATTCGAAGCCAGACAGGCTCACCACCCACATTGCCATGATAAAGCCGATGGTGCCCCAGATACGGATTGGCGGGAAGTCAGTAACGATATCCATCCCGGCATTTTGCAGGCGATAGTAAGAGATGGTGTTGATTAACCCAAGCGTTGGCATATAAGCAAACGAGTTAATCAATATCACAAGGAACATCGCTTCCGGCGTCGTGACCTGTGCCGCCATGAACAGCGTGATAGCGCCAATGGTGTGGCAAATGGCATATACCCATTTCGCACTTAACCATTTGTCGGCCACAATCCCCAGCAGCGCAGGCATAAAGACCGCGGCGATACCCAGTGAACTATAAACTGCGCCAATAGAAGCACCGTCAAACTTCAGGGTAACAAACATATAGGAGCCGAGGGTTGTCAGCCAACTTCCCCACAGACAGAACTGCAGAAAAGAGAGGATTTTCAGCTGCAGCTTAAGATTCATGTTAATTTCCTCACATCGTGATGCGGATGAGTGTTTGAAAAAGCACATTTGACCGTGCGAGATGATGGGATTCTATCAACTTCGCGGACTGGTTTTTTGTTACCTGCGGCAAATAATTGCAAACATTCCTAATTTGCAAAACGAAATTGTGATATGGATAACATTTTTGCCCCTGAGCATCGTCAGGGGCGGTTAGTGGAATTATCGGCGGCGGTAGGATTTTTGCGCGGTATTCACTTTATAAAGATAACGGCGAGATTCCGCAGAGGGATGGCGGGTCGTCAGCGTTTGATAAACATCGCCCGGCGTCATGGTGTTAATAATATTAGCCGCCTGAATCTTATCATTCGAAAAGACTCGCAGCACGCTGCCTGCGCCGCCGTTATAGGCGGTGATGACGGCATAACGCCGGGATGTAGGGTTATCAATTCCGCCGAGATAAACATTGTTCAGCATCGCCAGATACGCGGTGCCGGTATCAATATTGCTGGCAGGATCAAACAAGAAACTGCGGCTCGGCGTGCCGGATTTCCCCTGCGAGCGGAACACATCTTTCCCGGCAGTATGTTGTACCACCTGCATTAACCCCAGCGCATCGGAACGGCTGACCGCATACGGGTTAAAGGAAGATTCAGTCTGCATAATTGCCAGAATCAGCGACTCATCAACGCCATATTTCCGTGACGCCTGGCGGACCATGCCGAGATATTTGTGCGCACGTTTATCAAGGTGGTTCGGCACCATGTTAATGGTGACGCTGTAGATGATACGCAGCCCGTTGCTGCGGCTCTTCAGACGGTTTTTCAGCAGATAATCCGCGAAGTTGCTTGCGCGACCTTCCCAGCGAATCGGCTGCCCGGTGTTGTCCACCACCTGACCGTAAAGGAAAGGTTCTTTCGAAATTGTAATATCATCAACGTCGGAATAGAGATCGACCGAACTCGGATCGTCACCCATCAGCAACGTTTTGATAATTGCCCGGCGCAAATGCGCGGCAGGTTCTGTCCCGGCGATGGTTTCGATAGTAATCGTACCGTCATCGAAGTTGATGTGGCTGCGGGTCTGATATTGATCGGTGTATTTCACGTAGTCCTTAGGACCGGCGATCACCACCTCTTTGAAGCCCCAGATGTTCTCAATATTGTGGGCAAATTGCCCCATCAGAATATCAAAACCGTTGGTGTCTTTGACCCAGGCTTCGTTATAGGTATCGCCTTTTTTGGTCGTCGAACAGGAGATGAGCAACGGCGCAATCAAAGCCAGCGCGAGATATTTTTTCATCATTCCGGGTGCGTGTTGTGTTTGTTTTTATGCAAGCTGCCGGAGGCGTGCTCCGGCACTGTTTTTATTTTTTATCTTCCGGCGTATAGCCCTCGATATGCACCTCTTTACCCTCGAACAGGAAGTTGACCATCTCCTGCTCCAGCAGCTTGCGGTGCTCGGCATTCATCATGTTGAGTTTCTTTTCATTAATCAGCATGGTTTGTTTGTGCTGCCACTGCGCCCAGGCTTCTTTGGAGATCTCGTTATAGATGCGTTTTCCCAGTTCGCCGGGGTACAGCTGAAAATCCTGACCTTCTGCTTCACGTTGCAGGAAAGTACAAAAAATCGTTCTGCTCATAAATCATCCTCTTTATCGACTCACGCGCTAAACCGGCGCGCCAGTGCGTAACTGCTGTAACAAACGCTCCACGGGAGCCGCCAGGCCAACTGACGGCGGTTGCGCTAAGTTATACCAGAGCGCATTGCCTTCATCCATGCAGCCGGTGAATGACGACACGGGAAGCCACATAGGCACAATATCTAAGTGGAAATGGCTGAAGGTATGCCGAAACGCGGTCAGCTGCGTCAGGTTATCGGCAGCAATCTGCCGTTGCGCCAGCCACTGCCGCAAACTTTCTTCGTCGGCAAACTGCGGGAAACAGTATAAACCGCCCCACAATCCGCTCGGCGGACGCTGCGCCAGCAATACTTCATCTTCGTGCTGTAACAGGAGAAAGTAGCCGGTGCGCTCCGGCAGCGTCTGTTTCGGTTTTTTGCCCGGATAAAGCGACCAGCTATTGTTGGTGGCGGCAATACATCCGTTTTGTAGCGGACAGAGCGAACATTTCGGCTTCGAACGCGTGCAAATCATCGCGCCCAAATCCATCATCGCCTGATTAAACCGTTCCACGCCGACCGCGGGCGTCACCTGCTCGCTTAAACTCCATAATTTATTCTCGACCTCTTTTTTCCCAGGCCAGCCGCTTACAGCATAGCAGCGCGCCAGCACCCGTTTGACGTTACCGTCGAGAATCGGAAAGTGCTTACCCAGAGAAAGCGAGAGAATCGCGCCTGCGGTGGAACGCCCGACGCCCGGCAGTGCTGCAACTTCCTCAAAGGTTTCCGGGAATTTACCGCCGTGTAAGGTCGCCACTTGTTGTGCCGCTTTATGCAGATTGCGCGCGCGGGCGTAATAGCCAAGCCCGGTCCACAAGTGGAGAACTTCGTCGAGCGGCGCATTGGCGAGATCGGTCACCGTCGGGAAGCGCGCCATAAAGCGTTCAAAATAGGGGATAACGGTCGCAACCTGAGTTTGTTGCAACATCACTTCTGAGAGCCATACTTTGTAGGGCGTCTTGTCAATTTGCCAGGGCAGAGTTTTTCGCCCGTATTTATCGTACCAGTCCAGAACCTGGGCTGAAAATTGCGACGCTTGCATGGTCACCGAATTCACTGTTGTTGGGGGCAAGATTGCAGCACAGCGACGGCAGGGTGTAAACCGGAACTTTCCGCAGCCACGGCCTTATCATGCTTGCATCCGGCAACTAACTTTGGATAATGCCCGTTTTCAGAACACTTTCACAAGCGACTAAATCTTTATGAAAAACGACGTCATTTCACCGGAATTTGATGAAAACGGCCGCCCACTGCGCCGTATCCGTAGTTTTGTGCGCCGCCAGGGGCGACTGACCAAAGGCCAGGAACATGCGCTGGAAAACTACTGGCCGGTGATGGGCGTTGAATTCAGCGAAGATATGCTGGATTTCCCCGCGCTTTTTGGCCGTGAAGCGCCGGTGACGCTTGAGATTGGTTTTGGCATGGGGGCGTCGCTGGTGGCAATGGCTAAAGATCGCCCCGAGCAGGACTTCCTCGGCATTGAAGTGCATTCACCGGGCGTTGGTGCGTGCCTGGCTTCTGCGCATGAAGAGGGCTTAAGCAACCTGCGCGTGATGTGTCACGATGCGGTTGAAGTGCTGCATAAAATGATTCCTGACAATTCATTGCGCATGGTGCAGCTCTTTTTCCCTGACCCGTGGCACAAAGCGCGCCATAATAAACGCCGTATCGTTCAGGTGCCGTTTGCCGAACTGGTAAAAAGCAAACTGCAGCTGGGGGGCGTATTCCATATGGCGACCGACTGGGAACCTTATGCGGAACATATGCTTGAAGTGATGTCTTCTATTGACGGTTATAAAAACCTGTCAGAGAGCAATGATTACGTACCGCGTCCGGCATCACGTCCGGTGACGAAATTTGAACAACGTGGTCATCGTCTTGGTCACGGAGTATGGGACTTAATGTTCGAGAGGGTGAAATAATGGCAAAGAACCGTAGCCGTCGTCTGCGTAAAAAAATGCACATCGACGAATTCCAGGAGTTAGGATTTTCGGTGGCATGGCGATTCCCGGAAGGTACATCGGAAGAACAGATTGATAAAACCGTTGATGATTTTATTAACGAGGTTATCGAACCGAACAAACTGGCCTTTGACGGCAGCGGTTATCTGGCCTGGGAAGGTCTGATCTGCATGCAGGAAATCGGCAAATGCACCGAAGAACATCAGGCGATTGTGCGTAAGTGGCTGGAAGAGCGCAAACTGGATGAGGTACGCACCAGCGAACTTTTCGACGTTTGGTGGGACTAAGAAAGCATACGGGCGATGACAAATGCAAAACTGCCTGATGCGCTACGCTTATCATGCCTACAAAGATGCACGATCGAGTAGGCGGGATAAGGCGTTTACGCCGCATCCGGCATGGAAAACGCGTACTTTGTTATCAATCTGGGGCCAGCAAATGCTGGCCTGATTTGTTCTTGAGGGAAGACTATGATGCGCAAAATGCTGCTGGCGGCAGCACTTTCAGTGACGGCAATGACCGCTCACGCCGACTACCAGTGCAGCGTCACGCCGCGTGACGATGTGATTGTCAGCCCGCAAACCGTGCAGGTGAAGGGCGAAAACGGCAATCTGGTGATCACGCCAGACGGCAACGTGATGTATAACGGTAAGCAATATTCCCTGAATGCCGCCCAGCGCGAGCAGGCGAAGGATTATCAGGCTGAACTACGTAGCACGCTGCCGTGGATTGATGAAGGCGCGAAAAGCCGCGTCGAGAAAGCCCGTATTGCTCTGGATAAAATTATCGTTCAGGAGATGGGCGAAAGTAGCAAAATGCGCAGCCGTCTGACCAAACTTGATGCGCAGCTGAAAGAGCAGATGAACCGCATTATCGAAACGCGCAGCGATGGCCTGACGTTCCACTATAAAGCCATTGATCAGGTTCGCGCTGAAGGCCAGCAATTAGTGAATCAGGCAATGGGCGGAATTTTACAGGACAGCATTAATGAAATGGGCGCGAAAGCGGTGCTGAAAAGCGGCGGTAACCCATTACAGAATGTGCTGGGAAGCCTGGGGGGGCTGCAATCCTCAATCCAAACCGAGTGGAAAAAGCAGGAAAAAGATTTCCAGCAGTTTGGCAAAGATGTTTGTAGCCGCGTTGTGACTCTGGAAGATAGCCGCAAAGCCCTGGTCGGGAATTTAAAATAATCCTCTATTTTAAGACGGCATAATACTTTTTTATGCCGTTTAATTCTTCGTTTTGTTACCTGCCTCTAACTTTGTAGATCTCCAAAATATATTCACGTTGTAAATTGTTTAACGTCAAATTTCCCATACAGAGCTAAGGGATAATGCGTAGCGTTCACGTAACTGGAGGAATGAAATGGAGTTTTTCAAAAAGACGGCACTTGCCGCACTGGTTATGGGTTTTAGTGGTGCAGCATTGGCATTACCCAATATCACCATTTTAGCAACCGGCGGGACCATTGCCGGTGGTGGTGACTCCGCAACCAAATCTAACTACACAGCGGGTAAAGTTGGCGTAGAAAATCTGGTTAATGCGGTGCCGCAACTGAAGGACATTGCGAACGTTAAAGGCGAGCAGGTAGTGAATATCGGCTCCCAGGACATGAACGATGATGTCTGGCTGACACTGGCGAAAAAAATTAACACCGACTGCGATAAAACCGACGGCTTCGTCATTACTCACGGTACCGACACGATGGAAGAAACCGCTTACTTCCTCGACCTGACGGTGAAATGCGACAAACCGGTGGTGATGGTCGGCGCAATGCGCCCGTCCACGTCCATGAGCGCAGACGGTCCATTCAACCTGTATAACGCGGTAGTGACCGCAGCTGATAAAGCCTCCGCTAATCGTGGCGTGCTGGTGGTGATGAACGACACCGTACTGGACGGTCGCGATGTCACCAAAACCAACACCACCGACGTAGCGACCTTCAAGTCTGTTAACTACGGTCCTCTGGGTTACATTCACAACGGTAAGATTGACTACCAACGTACCCCGGCACGTAAGCACACCAGCGACACGCCGTTCGATGTCTCTAAGCTGAATGAACTGCCGAAAGTCGGCATTGTTTATAACTACGCTAACGCATCCGATCTTCCGGCTAAAGCCTTGGTAGATGCGGGCTATGATGGCATCGTTAGCGCTGGTGTGGGTAACGGCAACCTGTATAAAACCGTATTTGACACTCTGGCGACCGCCGCGAAAAACGGTACTGCAGTCGTGCGTTCTTCCCGCGTACCGACGGGCGCTACCACTCAGGATGCCGAAGTGGATGATGCGAAATACGGCTTCGTCGCCTCTGGCACGTTGAACCCGCAAAAAGCGCGCGTTCTGCTGCAACTGGCTCTGACGCAAACCAAAGATCCGCAGCAGATCCAGCAGATCTTCAATCAGTACTAATCGCCTCGCCCCGGTATCGTGCCGGGGCTTTTTCACTTCAGACTCACGTCCATTGCCAATTTTAATTACCCTAATGATAATCACTAGAATAAATTATTCCGCGCGAGGGTTTTCGGGTGAAAAAGCAATGGATTGTTGGCACGGCGCTGCTTATGTTGATGACTGGTAATGTCTGGGCAGATGGCGAACCGCCAACTGAAAATATCTTAAAAGATCAATTCAAAAAGCAGTATCACGGCATTCTCAAGCTTGATGCTATCAGTTTAAAAAACCTTGATGCGAAAGGTAATCAGGCCACCTGGTCAGCAGAAGGCGATGTTTCTTCCAGCGATGATCTCTATACCTGGATCGGTCAGTTGGCAGATTACGAACTGCTCGAACAGACCTGGACGAAAGATAAAGCGGTAAAATTCTCGGCGATGTTAACCAGTAAAGGAACGCCCGCGTCTGGCTGGTCGGTGAACTTTTACTCTTTTCAGGCGGCAGCTAGCGATCGTGGGCGGGTGGTCGACGATATCAAAACGAATAATAAATATCTGATCGTGAATAGCGAAGATTTCAATTATCGCTTTAGTCAGCTTGAGACTGCGTTGAATACCCAGAAGAACTCGATTCCTGCGCTGGAAAAGGAAGTGAAAGCGCTTGATAAGCAAATGGTGGCGGCGCAGAAAGCAGCGGATGCATATTGGGGAAAAGATGCAAATGGTAAGCAAATGGCCCGCAAAGACGCCTTTAAAAAAATTCACCAACAGCGTGATGAGTTTAATAAACAGAACGATAGCGAGGCGTTCGTGGTTAAATATGACAAAGAGGTTTATCAACCGGCGATTGCGGCATGTCATAAACAGAGTGAAGAGTGTTATGAAGTGCCGATTCAGCAGAAGCGAGATTTCGATATCAACGAACAACGGCGACAGACTTTTCTGCAATCACAAAAAATTAGCCGTAAATTGCAGGATGACTGGATAACGCTCGAAAAAGGGCAATATCCGTTAACGATGAAAGTTTCAGAAATAAACAGTAAAAAAGTCGCGATTTTGATGAAGATTGACGATATCAACCAGGCTAATGAACGCTGGAAAAAAGATACCGAACAACTGCGGCGCAATGGGGTGATTAAGTAAGTTTTGATATAGCGCACGATTTGTAGCAGGATGCGGCGTTGACCCCGCATCCGGCAATCAACGTCTGATGCGACGCTAGCGCGTCTTATCAGACCTACAACAGCTGCCACATGTCGGCTGAGGTGCTCACGCCGCATCCGGCAATCAACGTCTGATGCGACGCTTGCGCGTCTTATCAGACCTACAACCGTTGCCACATGTAGGCTGGATAAGGCGTTCACGCCGCATCCGGCAATACAAGTTTACTCCGCCAGAAAAAGCTCCAGCAGCGAATTTAAAAACAACTTCCCATGTTCCGTTATCTGCCAGTAATCCGCACATTCTGTGAGATAACCCTGAGCGATAGCCTCGTCTAACTGAGGGCGAATAACCTCTTCTGAAAGGCCAGTATACTGGCTAAACTCCACGCGCGGCGCGGCCTCCAGCAGACGGAAGCGATTCATAAAGAACTCAAACGGCTTATCTGCAGCTTCGACATCACGCTGGCTTTCCAGATACCTTCCCTGCATAAAACCACGCGGATGACGCGTTTTGGTGGTACGCAGAATGCGCCCATCCGGGAAGGTCACTTTGCCGTGCGCACCGCAGCCAATACCGATGTAGTCGCCAAATCGCCAGTAGTTGAGATTGTGCTGGCACTGATAACCCGGTTTGGCGTAAGCGGAAGTTTCATATTGCTGATAGCCCGCTGCGGTTAATAACTGATGCCCCTGTTCGAAAATATCCCACAGCGCGTCATCGTCCGGCAGCACCGGTGGTCGCGAACCAAACAGCGTATTGGGTTCGATGGTCAGTTGATACCAGGAAAGATGCGGCGGATTCAGTTCAATGGCCTGGCGTAGATCGCCAAGCGCCTCTTCCAGTGATTGATCCGGTAGTCCATGCATCAAATCAAGGTTAAAGCTACGTAACCCTAAACCGCTCGCCAGCTTTGCCGCGCGTTTCGCTTCTTGCGGGCCATGAATACGCCCAAGTCGTTTCAGCTTTTCTTCGCTAAAACTCTGCACACCAATAGAGATGCGGTTTACACCAGCACGCTGATAATCGACAAAGCGATCCGCTTCTACCGTGCCTGGGTTCGCTTCCATAGTAATTTCTGCATCCGCTGCCAGCGGCAAACGCGCACGCACGCCGTCCAGCAGCGTTTGCATCGCCGGGCCGGAAAGCAGGCTCGGCGTACCACCGCCAATAAAGATTGTCTTTACTTCACGGCCCTGAGCGTAAGCCACATCATTGTCCAGATCGCAAAGCAGATGCTGAACATAATCGTCGTGCGGCACTTCTCCTTTCAACGCGTGAGAGTTGAAATCGCAGTACGGGCATTTCTGCACGCACCACGGGATGTGAATGTAGAGACTCAGCGGCGGTAATTTAACCATTACGTAAAGCGTCCAACAGCAGTTTCAATGCCTGACCACGGTGGGAAATGGCGCTCTTTTCTTCGCGGGTCAGTTCGGCAGCGGTTTTCCCTTCGGAAGGTACGAAGAAGATTGGATCATAACCAAAGCCACCAGTGCCCGCCGGTTCACGAGTAATCACGCCCGGCCAGCTGCCGTGGCACACCAGCGGGGTCGGATCTTCCGCGTGACGCAGATACACCAGCACGCAGTGGAAACGCGCCTGACGTTGGTCGTCCGGTACGTCTTTCAGTGTTTCCAGCAGTTTTTGCAGATTCTTTTGATCGGTCGCGTCTTCACCGGAATAACGCGCGGAGTAAATGCCCGGCGCGCCGCCAAGCACATCTACCGCCAGACCAGAGTCGTCGGCAATTGCCGGTAAACCGGTCACTTTTGCCGCATGGCGCGCTTTCAGAATCGCGTTTTCGATAAAGGTCAGGCCGGTTTCTTCAGCGGAATCTACGCCGAGGTCTGTTTGGGCCACGATATCAAGACCGAAGTCGCTAAGCAGCGACGCCAGCTCACGCACTTTACCGGCATTGCCGGTTGCGAGGACAACTTTTTGCATAGGATACCTAATTAATTAACGCCGCGATTTCTGGCGGGATTTGTTGCGGATTAATGATTTTAATTTGTTTGTGGCGGCCAAGTTCGCCTTTTTCAATCACCACCTGGCTTTTGGCAACCCGGAATTGCTTACCGAGAAACTTCACCAGATGACTGTTGGCCTGGCCGTCAACCGGCGGCGCGGTTATGGCGACTTTTACCTCGTCGCCATGTAAACCGACAATAGAATCACGGCTGGCTTTCGGCTGAATATAAAGCCGTAAAACCAGACCGTCATCGTTAACTGTTACGGCACTCATAACGCCATCCACAGCCCCGGCAGCAGCATGTTTCCGGTTGCCTGTAATACTTCTGCGACACCCATATTGATGACATACAGCAGCAGAACGAGGATCATCGGCGAGAAATCAATCCCACCCATTGCCGGTAGCAAGCGGCGAATCGGGCGCAGCAGCGGATCGGCCAGCTGAATCAGCACGTATTCAATCGGGCTACGGCCCTGGCTTACCCAGCTCATAATCGCCATCACCAGCAGGACCCAGAAAATCAGCAGGCCGATGGTTTTCAGCAGAATCAGTAAACCGGCAATCCAGATGATTGGCAGGAAGGTCACCACTTTAAACAGCACGATGGCTTTGATAAAACTGAGAATATAGGCAACCAGCAGCGAGGCGCTGTCAATGGGGCCCATTGCCGGAATAACGCGGCGCAGTGGCCCGATAATTGGCTGCGTTACCTTCACTACAAACTGTGAGAAGGGGTTGTAAAAATCACAATGAGCCCACTGCATCCAGATGCGTAATAACAGCACCATGGTATACAGCTCAATGACCGTTGAAAGCAGGAAAGTCAACGTATTCATGGCGTTCCTTTAATTCCTTATTTTTTAGAGTAATCACGCGCACCAAAAATTGCAGTGCCGATACGAACCATCGTGCTACCTGCCGCAATGGCGGCTTCCATATCGTCCGACATTCCCAGAGAGAGCGTGTCGATATGCGGGTAGCGCGTTTTCAGTCCGGCAAATGCTACAGCCATTTGGCGTGCAACTTCAAACTGCCTTACATATTCTGACTCAGGCGCAGGGATTGCCATCAGCCCGCGCAGACGTAAACGCGGTAGTTCAGCGACCGCAGCTGCCAGCTCGTCCAGTTCTGCCAGTTGAATCCCGGACTTACTGTTTTCATCACTAATATTAATTTGAATCAGCACGTTAAGAGGGGGAAGTTCTGCCGGGCGCTGATCGTTGAGGCGGGTAGCGATGCGCAAACGGTCGATGGTATGACACCAGTCGAAATGCTCTGCCACCAGGCGGCTTTTATTAGACTGCAACGGGCCAATAAAATGCCATTCTAATCCTGTTACGCCCAGTTCCTGAAAGTGGCGAATTTTATCTACCCCTTCCTGAACGTAGTTTTCACCAAATTGACGCTGCCCGGCATCAATGGCTTCTGCGATGGCGCTCGCAGGTTTTGTTTTACTGACTGCAAGCAGCGTAATTTCTTCTGGAGAACGGCCGCAACGCGTTGCAGCCGCTGAGATTTTGTCCCGGACCTGTGCCAGGTTATGCGCAATATCGTTCATTTTCCGAGGATCTTAGTATGAATATGGAAGAAATTGTGGCCCTTAGTGTAAAGCATAACGTCTCGGATCTACACCTGTGCAGCGCCTGGCCCGCACGATGGCGCATTCGCGGGCTAATGGAAGCTGCGCCGTTTGATGCGCCGGACGTCGAAGAGCTACTGCGGGAGTGGCTGGATGACGATCAGCGGGCAATATTGCTGGAGAATGGTCAGCTGGATTTTGCCGTGTCGCTGACGGAAAACCAGCGATTGCGTGGCAGTGCGTTCGCGCAACGGCAAGGTATTTCTCTGGCGTTACGGCTGTTACCTTCGCACTGCCCGCAGCTCGAACAGCTTGGCGCACCACCGGTATTGCCGGAATTACTCAAGAGCGAGAATGGCCTGATTCTGGTGACGGGGCGACGGGGAGTGGAAAATCTACCACGCTGGCGGCGATGGTTGGTTATCTCAATCAACATGCTGATGCGCATATTCTGACGCTGGAAGATCCTGTTGAATATCTCTATGCCAGCCAGCGATGTTTGATCCAGCAGCGGGAAATCGGTTTGCATTGTATGACGTTCGCATCGGGATTGCGGGCCGCATTGCGGGAAGATCCTGATGTGATTTTGCTCGGAGAGCTGCGTGACAGCGAGACAATCCGTCTGGCGCTGACGGCGGCAGAAACCGGGCATCTGGTGCTGGCAACCTTACATACACGTGGTGCCGCGCAGGCAGTTGAGCGACTTGTGGATTCATTTCCAGCGCAGGAAAAAGATCCCGTGCGTAATCAACTGGCAGGTAGTTTACGGGCAGTGCTGTCACAAAAGCTGGAAGTGGATAAACAGGAAGGACGCATGGCGCTGTTTGAATTACTGATTAATACACCCGCGGTGGGGAATTTGATTCGCGAAGGGAAAACCCACCAGTTACCGCATGTTATTCAAACTGGGCAACAGGTGGGGATGATAACGTTTCAGCAGAGTTATCAGCAGCGGGTGGGGGAAGGGCGTTTGTGACGTTGCCATGCCCGATGTGCAAGCTTATCGGGCCTACAAAGGCAATAAACGTCTGATGCGACGCTTGCGCGTCTTATCAGACCTACAATCGCTGCCACATGTAGGCCGGATAAGGCGTTCACGCCGCATCCGGCAATAAGGCGCGATGATATTATACACTCCAGCAGGCGTTTAAATCGCCTTAATATCCCTGCTCGAAATAGCTTTCGAGAATAATAACCGCAGAGGCAGAGTCGACTTTGCCTTTGTTAAGCGCCCGATAGCCGCCCTGTTCAAACAGACCGGAACGGGCTTCCACGGTGCTAAGACGCTCGTCATGGAGCTTTACGTCAACACCGAAACGACCATGAATACGGTTGGCAAATTTACGCGCTCTGGCGGTTAACGGCTGTTCGGTACCGTCCATATTCAGCGGCAAACCGACGATGATTTCGTCTGGCTGCCACTCTTTCAGTAAACGCTCGATAATGTTCCAGTCCGGCGTACCGTCCTGTGCTTTAATTGCAGGCAAAGGGCGAGCGGTGCCGGTAATGCGTTGGCCGACCGCTACGCCAATGCTTTTGGTGCCGAAGTCGAAAGCGAGTAAGGTTCCACTCATCAGGCGTGCCCTGCCACACCAGGCATGGTGAGAATATCCACACCAATCAGTTTTGCCGCCTCGCGCCAGCGGTCGGCAATTGGCGTTTTGAACAGAATATTCAGATCTGCCGGGGCGGTTAGCCACGCGTTATCGAGAATTTCTTGTTCCAGTTGACCTTTCTCCCAGGAGGCATAGCCCAGAGCCACCAATACGTCAGACGGTTGTTTATCGGTGCCGAGCGTTTCCAGCACATCGCGGGAAGTGGTCATCACCGTGTTGTCTGAAATGCGAATGCTGGAAGCAAAATTGGAGGGCGGAGTATGCAAAATAAACCCGCGATCTTCAGCCAGTGGGCCGCCGAGCATAACCGGTTTATCCAGACGGATTGATTCATCACGCGGCTCCGGCGTGATCTTCAGCTTTTCCAGAATCCCTTCAATTTTGAGATTTTCCAGCGGCTTGTTGACGATGATCCCCATTGCACCATTGGTATTATGTTCGCAAATGTAGACCACGGAACGACGGAAAATCGGATCCTGGAGAGCAGGCATGGCAATAAGAAAGTGATGCTGTAAATTCATTGTCAGAGGTTCTGTTTCCTGGTTCAAAAAAGCAACAGCGCCCAGTATGCGTGGAAAGAAGGGCGCTGTCACTCAGAGTCTCAACGAGATCCTTCTCGCTAAGGTGGGTTACTGCTGCTGTAAACGTGCTTCGATGGCATCCATTAACATTCCGGTGATCGACACCGGAAACTCTGCTTCAATCTCACGAATACAGGTTGGGCTGGTGACGTTAATTTCAGTCAGACGGTCGCCGATGATATCCAGACCAACAAAAATCAGCCCTTTTTCTTTCAGCGTCGGCCCGATCTGACGGGCGATTTTCCAGTCACTTTCCGTCAGCGGACGAGGTTCACCGCGACCACCGGCAGCCAGATTGCCACGGGTTTCGCCCCCCTGCGGAATACGCGCCAGGCAGTACGGTACCGGCTCGCCATCCACCACCAGCACGCGTTTGTCGCCATCTTTAATGGCTGGCAGGTAATTTTGCGCCATGCAGTAGCGAGTGCCATGCTCAGTCAGGGTTTCGGCAATCACGCCGAGGTTTGGATCGCCTTCTTTCACGCGGAAAATCGACGCGCCGCCCATACCGTCCAGCGGCTTAAGAATGATGTCGCTGTGTTTCTCCCAGAACGCTTTTAGCTGCGCTTTATTGCGCGTAACCAGCGTTTCTGGCGTTAAGTCAGAGAACCAGGCGGTAAACAGTTTCTCGTTACAGTCGCGCAGGCTCTGCGGCTTGTTAACGATCAGCGTCCCTTTCTCTTCGGCACGTTCCAGAATATAGGTCGCGTAGATAAACTCGGTATCAAACGGCGGGTCTTTACGCATCAGGATCACATCGAGATCGGCCAGCGGCAGATCCTGTTCACCGACGAATGAAAACCACTCTTCGTAGTTCTGCTTCACGTTCAGCGTGCGGGTATGGGCGCGGGCTTCGCCATTGATCAGATACAGATCGCCCATCTCCATATAGTGAAGTTCGTAACCACGACGCTGTGCTTCCAGCAACATAGCGAAACTGGAATCTTTCTTGATGTTGATGTTTGCGATGGGGTCCATCACGATGCCGAGCTTGATCATTATTCTTCTCCGTTAGCCCAAATCGCCAAATCGTACTTGTAGCGCGGTAATGGCGGTGAGCGCAGTTGTCTCTGTACGCAAAACGCGAGGTCCCAACAGGATATCAGTAAATTGATAGCGGGCAGTCATGGCAATTTCATCTGCCGATAAACCGCCTTCCGGGCCAATCAGCAGGCGGACGCGTTCAACCGGTAAAGGCAACGTATTGATGCTGTTACTGGCGCGCGGGTGAAGATTCAGTTTCAGTCCTTCATCCTGCTCTGCACACCAGGCTTCCAGATCCATCGCTGGACGGATTTCCGGCACCCGGTTACGACCACACTGCTCACAGGCAGCAATTGCAATCTTCTGCCACTGCTGGAGCTTCTTGTTCAGACGTTCACTATCCAGTTTAACGCCGCAGCGCTCAGAAAAAAGTGGCGTAATGAGGCTTACACCGAGTTCGATCGATTTCTGGATCGTAAATTCCATTTTTTCACCACGCGACATCACCTGACCGAGGTGAATATGCAGCGGAGATTCGCGATCGTCGATCTGGCCTTCCAGCACCTTCACTTCCACGCTTTTTTTGCTGGCGCTGGTAATTTCGGCGTCAAAGACCTGGTTGCTGCCGTCAAACAATTGCAACGCCTGCCCCGGCCCCATGCGCAGTACGCGCCCGATATGGTTGGCGGCATCTTCGCAAAGCGCGATGTGAGAATGGCTGGTCAGTGGTTCAGGATGATAAATGCGGGGGATACGCATAGTTAAAAATCCGCGTCGTCTCCCCACGCGGTTGTTCGCGTGGGGTAGGGGTTAACAAAAAGAATCCCGCTAGTGTAGGTTAGCTCTTTCGCGCCTGGCAAGCGCGTTGCACATACGGGTTATGATTGCCCTGCACCTTCGCGATGCGTTCATCGCGCTCGCACTCCCAGTCGGTAACCGGATACATCTTGTTCCATGCGTTGAACAGCTGCGTTTGCTGGCGAGAGAGTGTCAGGTTGTATTGGTCACGCATATAGAAGTAGGTGCGCGCAATGGCACCGCGTGCACGCGCTGGTGGTTCGGCAGCTTTTTCTTTGAAATCGACCTTCATGGCGCATTGACCGTACTGGCCTTCGCCGCCATTCCACTGGCTGTACATAAAGTTGCCGCGATCGCCATTCACCTCGCCGATTGACGGTTGCAGGTTATGCATATCGCTTTCCATCTTGCGATAGACCGGATCTTTGGCGCAGTTTTTACGTCCACCGTCCTGCCAGCACTGGCGCTGGTGACCGAATTGCCAGGCGGGAACGACGTGTTCCCACTCTACGCGGCTGGCGCGGTTTTCATTTTTGCGCACCTGATAGCCGCACGATTGCAGATCAACAACGCCTTTTTTGCCCTGCCAGTTAATTTTACATCCGCAATAAAACGTACCGGGCGCGTCAGCGTGGACTTTTACCGCCGCGGCTTTCGCCTGAGAAAAACTATTGATACCTTCGGCCAACGCCGGGCCGGAAAATGCTGCGCTCAGTACCACCGCAGCAATAGACAAATAACGGTACATCACTTACTCCGTGTTAAAACGAGCCAGCAACGTAGCGAAAGTTGTTTTGGTATGCAATCAGCCAGATCAGGAAAGTTCCTGATAGTTCAGATGGTTATTTTGCGACCAGTTGTTCGCCGCAGTGAACACAGCGATAGACGGCTTCGCCACGAACTACGCGATTATGGCGGCGTACGGTAAGCTGATGCTCCTGGCACTTGCAGCGGTAGGGGAAGGTGTTGCGACGCACGGATTGCAGTTCGAACTGATGCGTACGACGGGCGGGAACACCCAGCACGTTTTCCATCATCCACTTCCACTCTTTGCCATGTGGTGCTACGCGGCCGAAATGTTTCCATACCAGCAAATGTGCCAGTTCGTGCGGCACCACTTCTTCAATAAAGGCTTCACTGTTTTCCAACAGCAAAACGGGATTGAGGCGGATTTCATAGCTTTCCAGCCAGGCTGTTCCGGCGGAGGTTCCGCGCTGGGTGTAAGAGAGTTTTGGCTCCGGGTAGTTACGCCCTAGCTTCAGGTTGGCCTGGGCGAGTTTTTCCCGCAGGCGACGCATAACGGCCTGTTGGATGGCGATAGGGAGACGGGATGTTTTCATAGCGGCAGAGGATAGAGCGAAGAAAAGATGACTGCAAGAGGCGGCTTCCTCCGCGACGGGAGGAAGCCTGAGGAGATTAATCGTGAGCGCCGATTTCGCGCAGTTTACGACCTTTCATCAGATTACGTTCAATATGTTCCAGCGAAACGTGTTTGGTTTCCGGTACCAGCCACAATGTCAGCAGGATAAACAGTACGTTCAGAGCCGCGTACACCCAGAAGGTGTTGGCGTTACCCAGCGTGTTGAGCATGGTCAGGAACGTTGCGCCAACGATCATGTTGGCAATCCAGTTGGTGGCGGTGGAGCAGGTGATGCCAAAATCGCGGCCTTTCAGCGGCTGAATTTCGGAGCACAGTACCCAAATCAGCGGACCGGCACTCATGGCAAAACCGACAATAAACATCAGCAGCATGGCGATGGCGAAATACTGCGCCGACGGAGAGTGGATACCGATATGCATCATTGTACCGAGTACGCCCATACCAGCAGCCATCACCAGGAAGCCCAGCGTTAGCGTTGGTTTACGTCCCCAGCGGTCAACAAGGCCGATTGCGATAAAGGTGGCAAGTACGTTGGTCAGGCCGACAATCACTGTCCCCCACATTTGCTCGGTAGTGTTGGTATAACCCGCCAGTTCGAAGATTTTCGGCGCGTAATACATGATGACGTTCATCCCGGTGAATTGCTGCATTACCTGTAACAGTACGCCAAGGAACACCGCGCGGCGGAAGTTGCTATTCTCTTTAAACAGCGCCCAGCCACTCTGTTTAACCTGCAAACTTTCACGGATTTCATCCAGTTCGCGTTTCGCTTCCGCGCTGGTGTCACGCAGGCGTAGCAGCACGCGTTCGGCATCAACAAAACGGCGTTTGGCGGCAAACCAACGTGGGCTGTCTGGCAGGAAGAAGACACCAATCAGCAGCAAAATTGCCGGGATGATAATCACACCCAGCATCCAGCGCCATGCACCGGTGTAGCTGAAGGCGGTATCAGAAAGATAAGCACCGAGGATCCCGATAGTGATCATTAACTGATACATCGAGATCATACTGCCGCGAATTTTTTCCGGCGCAATTTCAGAGAGGTACAGTGGTGCGGTATAAGAGGCCACACCTACCGCCAGCCCCAGCAGAACGCGGGAAAGAATCAGTACTTCAACGTTTGGCGCAGCCGCAGAGAACAGCGAACCGGCAACAAACAAAATTGCGCCGATCATCAGGCTCTTTTTGCGCCCGAGTTTAAAGGAGAGCCAGCCGCTGCCCACCGCACCGACTGCCGCACCGAACATCATGGAGCTTACGACCCATTCTTGCGTGTGCGAAGTAATCTGGAATTCATCTGCAATAAACGGCAGTGCGCCAGCAATTACACCGATATCCAGGCCAAAGAGTAATCCCGCCAGAGCGGCAAGGAAGCAGACGAAAAACGTCATTGCCTTGTTTGACCGCCCCTGTTTTTTAGCGTCAGGCATGATGCCCTCCAATATGGTTATTTTTTATTGTGAATTAAGATAGGTGAGTACGACGTAAAAAGATGTGAAGCAAATCACATCAGTGTAATCGCTTACACTAACATTTATCTTAGTTATGATTTAAGTGCATGAAAATAATTGAGTTATATCATCATAGATTAAACGCTGTTATCTGCAATTAAGACTTTACTGAAAAGAAATGTAACAACTGTGAAAACCGAATAATAATATGAAAATATTACAAATCTTTGTCTGTTGTGGTTGGTGTAATCGGTTTCAGTTGTGATGATAATTTGCGGTGAAACGTGATCAGGAAGAATGATGTTATTGTGCAGGCGGTTTTTTTGCCGGATGCGGCGTGAACGCCTATCCACCGCGGTGAGGTAAAAGAAAAAGGCCAGCGCGAGGCTGGCCTTTGAAAGCAGGTGAAGAAAGATTACTTCAGACCGGCAGCATCGCGCAGCAGCTGCGCTTTGTCGGTTTTTTCCCACGGGAAATGTTCACGACCAAAGTGACCGTATGCTGCGGTTTCTTTGTAGATCGGGTGCAGCAGATCCAGCATCTGAATCAGACCGTATGGGCGCAGGTCGAAGAACTCACGTACCAGCAGAGTCAGTTGTTCAGAAGGCACTTTCTCAGTACCGAAAGTTTCTACCATGATGGAAGTCGGTTCAGCCACGCCGATTGCGTAGGAAACCTGAATTTCACAACGATCGGCCAGGCCAGCAGCAACGATGTTTTTCGCGACATAACGTGCTGCGTAGGCTGCGGAACGGTCCACTTTTGATGGATCTTTACCAGAGAATGCACCGCCACCGTGACGCGCCATGCCGCCGTAGGTATCAACGATAATTTTACGACCAGTCAGACCGCAGTCACCCATCGGACCACCGATAACAAAACGACCGGTCGGGTTGATGAAGAATTTGGTGGCAGAAGTCAGCCATTCAGCGGGCAGAATCGGCTTGATGATCTCTTCCATTACCGCTTCTTGCAGCGATTTCTGGTCGATCTCTTCAGAGTGCTGAGTGGAAAGCACGACAGCATCGATACCAACGATTTTGCCGTCGTCATACTGGAAAGTCACCTGGCTTTTCGCGTCCGGGCGCAGCCACGGCAGAGTGCCGTTTTTACGCACTTCAGCCTGACGCTGTACCAGACGGTGTGCATAGGTGATAGGTGCTGGCATCAGCACGTCGGTTTCATTAGTTGCGTAGCCAAACATCAGACCCTGGTCACCCGCGCCCTGTTCCAGCGGATCGGCACGGTCAACGCCCTGGTTGATGTCAGGAGACTGTTTGCCGATAGCGCTCAGAACCGCACAGGAGTTAGCGTCAAAGCCCATGTCGGAATGCACATAGCCAATTTCGCGAACGGTGTTACGGGTGATCTCTTCGATGTCTACCCAGGCGCTGGTGGTGATTTCGCCGCCAACTAAAACCATGCCGGTTTTTACGTAGGTTTCGCAAGCAACGCGTGCTTTCGGATCCTGTTCGAGGATCGCGTCTAAAACGGCATCAGAGATTTGGTCAGCAATTTTGTCAGGATGCCCTTCAGAGACGGACTCGGACGTAAAAAGGTGTTTTGCCATATTTAATATCACCTAAAGAGAATTTGGTTAGCTCAAACTGTTGTGTGGATTTTCTGTGGTAGCGGATCCTACCACGACTCTGCAGGTTAAAAACACTGGCAGTCTGAGTGTTAATCGGTATGGATGGATTAACATCTGGATGGCTATTTTAGGTCAATTCTTCACCCGATTTCCACTTTTTTTTGAATCGTGTCTCATTCTGTTAAAAACGTGGCTGGAAATTTTTCCTGACAATGCCGGCATTCTGCGTATTTATCTTTTGCAATTTTCTGCCATTGTGGGGTATAAAACGCGGCGCGCGGCTTAAATAAAAAGCACACGACGTTTCTTTCGTGTTGCCACTTCCAGCCGGGTTGAAATCAGAGTTTTGGCTTGTGGGTTTGTCTTAACAGGCGGCCGTGGAGGTGATACGAAATAATGAACCGTTGTCTGCTGCTTAACCTGTCTCACCGTTCTGGTGAAGATTCGTTCCCCGCACTCTGCATCTCTGCTTTGCATACCTGCCGATGTTATACCCATCTCGGCGCTTCTCAGGATTCAAGAGCTGGTTACAGTTACTGAGGACTGAACAAGGGCGCTCTTGTAAAAACAAGAGTTTTCTCGTGGTTTCGCCGAACTGTCACACTTACGTTCGGTTATGTGCTTAATAATGTTATGAAAAAGAAACCGGTTGCGCAGTTGGAGCGTCAGCATTCACTGCTGGAAAATCCATGTGCTTATGGGTTGTTATCGCAGTTCCAGGCTGCGATAGTCGTTAACTGTTTTACACTTAATAAAATAATTTGAGGTTCGCTATGTCTGACGACATGTCTATGGGTTTGCCTTCGTCAGCGGGCGAACACGGTGTACTACGCTCCATGCAGGAGGTTGCAATGAGCTCCCAGGAAGCCAGCAAGATGCTGCGTACTTACAATATTGCCTGGTGGGGCAATAACTACTATGACGTTAACGAGCTGGGCCACATTAGCGTGTGCCCGGACCCGGACGTCCCGGAAGCTCGCGTCGATCTCGCGCAGTTAGTGAAAACTCGTGAAGCACAGGGCCAGCGTCTGCCTGCACTGTTCTGTTTCCCACAGATCCTGCAGCACCGTTTGCGTTCCATTAACGCCGCGTTCAAACGTGCGCGGGAATCCTACGGCTATAACGGCGATTACTTCCTTGTTTATCCGATCAAAGTTAACCAGCACCGCCGCGTGATCGAGTCCCTGATTCATTCGGGCGAACCACTGGGTCTGGAAGCCGGTTCCAAAGCCGAGTTGATGGCAGTGCTGGCACATGCTGGCATGACCCGTAGCGTCATCGTCTGCAACGGTTATAAAGACCGCGAATATATCCGCCTGGCATTAATTGGCGAGAAGATGGGGCACAAGGTCTATCTGGTCATTGAGAAGATGTCAGAAATCGCCATTGTGCTGGATGAAGCAGAACGTCTGAATGTCGTTCCTCGTCTGGGCGTGCGTGCACGTCTGGCTTCGCAGGGCTCGGGTAAATGGCAGTCCTCCGGCGGGGAAAAATCGAAGTTCGGCCTGGCTGCGACTCAGGTACTGCAACTGGTTGAAACCCTGCGTGAAGCCGGGCGTCTCGACAGCCTGCAACTACTGCACTTCCACCTCGGTTCGCAGATGGCGAATATTCGCGATATCGCCACAGGCGTTCGTGAATCGGCGCGTTTCTATGTGGAACTGCACAAGCTGGGCGTCAATATTCAGTGCTTCGACGTCGGCGGCGGTCTGGGCGTGGATTATGAAGGTACTCGTTCGCAGTCCGACTGTTCGGTGAACTACGGCCTCAATGAATATGCCAACAACATCATCTGGGCGATTGGTGATGCGTGTGAAGAAAACGGTCTGCCGCATCCGACGGTAATCACCGAATCGGGTCGTGCGGTGACTGCGCATCACACCGTGCTGGTGTCGAATATCATCGGCGTGGAACGTAACGAATACACGGTGCCGACCGCGCCTGCAGAAGATGCGCCGCGCGCGCTGCAAAGCATGTGGGAAACCTGGCAGGAGATGCACGAACCGGGAACTCGCCGTTCTCTGCGTGAATGGTTACACGACAGTCAGATGGATCTGCACGACATTCATATCGGCTACTCTTCCGGCACCTTTAGCCTGCAAGAACGTGCATGGGCTGAGCAGCTTTATTTGAGCATGTGCCATGAAGTGCAAAAGCAACTGGATCCGCAAAACCGTGCTCATCGTCCGATTATCGACGAGCTGCAGGAACGTATGGCGGACAAAATGTACGTCAACTTCTCGCTGTTCCAGTCGATGCCGGATGCGTGGGGGATCGACCAGTTGTTCCCGGTTCTGCCGCTGGAAGGGCTGGATCAAGTGCCGGAACGCCGCGCTGTGCTGCTGGATATTACCTGTGACTCTGACGGTGCTATCGACCACTATATCGATGGTGATGGTATTGCCACGACAATGCCTATGCCGGAGTACGATCCAGAGAATCCGCCGATGCTCGGTTTCTTTATGGTCGGCGCATATCAGGAGATCCTCGGCAACATGCACAACCTGTTCGGTGATACCGAAGCGGTTGACGTGTTCGTCTTCCCTGACGGTAGTGTAGAAGTGGAACTGTCTGACGAAGGCGATACCGTGGCGGACATGCTGCAATATGTACAGCTCGATCCGAAAACGCTGTTAACTCAGTTCCGTGATCAAGTGAAGAAAACCGATCTTGATGCTGAACTGCAACAACAGTTCCTTGAAGAGTTCGAGGCAGGTTTGTACGGTTATACCTATCTTGAAGATGAATAATTAAGATTATTCTGCTGGCGGGTCGATTTATTTACGTAAATCGGCCCGCTTTCTTTTTATATATTCTTAAAAATAATTTAGCTGCTTTTCTTATTAAATAATCTCCCTACAATCGCTGCATTAATTAAATGCAGAGGGAACGGTTATGAAAAAATGGAAAGTACGTAGCGCGTTGGTGGCATTAATCGTGCTGCTGGCCGGTTGTTCCAGTAATGCGCAGTATAATAGCAGTGCATCGGGCAATGTCGGCACCGCCTGGGGTGGGGATGTGCACTCAACGGTTCAGGGCGTATCTGCTGAGCGAGCCTGGCGCGATCCGGCGGAGATGATCGTTATTAGTTATTCGACTAATGTTCCTTCCGGCTACGACCGCGTTTATAGCATTCGTATTAACGAACTGGAATATGCTATTCGCGATGGTAATTTTAATTCTCTACCTATTACGCGTGTTTATGATTCATCCAATAATGAACCACGCTATATTGTCCACGCCAGAGTCGGAATGAATTATCAATTATATGTTCGTAATTACAGTCGTAACACCAACTACGAGATCGTTGCTACGGTTGATGGCCTGGATGTGCTGAACGGCAAGCAAGGTTCGCTGAATAACAACGGCTATATTGTGAATGCCGGAGATTCGTTAGCGATTAAAGGATTCCGCAAAGATAAACATACCGAAGCGGCTTTTCAGTTCGCCAACGTTGCTGATTCCTACGCAGCCAATTCGGCGCAAGGCGATGTGCGTAATACCGGTGTAATCGGCTTTGCCGCCTTTGAATTACAAGGCCAGGCGCAAAACGCGCTGCCGCCGTGCTCTGGACAAGCCTTTCCGGCAGATAACAATGGCTATGCGCCGCCACCGTGTCGGAAATAGCAACCTCGCTTGATGCCTCGCCCATTTAAGGCGATAATTAGCACAAACTTGTGTTTCGCAAATCCAACCCTTCCTCGTCGGGCCTAACGACGCGGA
Organism: Escherichia sp. Lx600-2; assembly: GCF_036662595.1. Lineage (NCBI taxonomy): Bacteria > Pseudomonadati > Pseudomonadota > Gammaproteobacteria > Enterobacterales > Enterobacteriaceae > Escherichia > Escherichia sp. Lx600-2. The sequence goes on from NZ_JAYQWM010000006.1 coordinate 32,210, forward strand.
AGGGTTTTTTTATATCGACTTTGTAATAGGAGTCCATCCATGAGCACCTTAGGTCATCAATACGATAACTCACTGGTTTCCAACGCCTTTGGTTTTTTACGCCTGCCGATGAACTTCCAGCCGTATGACAGCGATGCCGACTGGGTGATCACCGGCGTGCCGTTCGACATGGCCACCTCTGGCCGTGCCGGTGGTCGTCACGGCCCGGCGGCGATTCGCCAGGTTTCGACTAACCTGGCCTGGGAACACAACCGCTTCCCGTGGAATTTCGACATGCGCGAGCGTCTGAACGTGGTGGACTGCGGCGATCTGGTATATGCCTTCGGCGATGCCCGTGAGATGAGCGAAAAACTGCAGGCACACGCCGAGAAGCTGCTGGCTGCCGGTAAGCGTATGCTCTCCTTCGGTGGTGACCACTTTGTTACGCTGCCGCTGCTGCGTGCTCATGCGAAGCATTTCGGCAAAATGGCGCTGGTACACTTTGACGCCCACACCGATACCTACGCGAACGGTTGTGAATTTGACCACGGCACCATGTTCTATACCGCGCCGAAAGAAGGTCTGATCGATCCGAATCATTCCGTGCAGATTGGTATTCGTACCGAATTTGATAAAGACAACGGCTTTACCGTGCTGGACGCCTGCCAGGTGAACGATCGCAGCGTGGATGACGTTATCGCCCAGGTGAAACAAATTGTGGGTGATATGCCGGTTTACCTGACCTTTGATATCGACTGCCTGGATCCTGCATTTGCGCCGGGAACCGGTACGCCGGTAATTGGCGGTCTGACCTCCGATCGCGCTATTAAACTGGTACGCGGCCTGAAAGATCTCAACATCGTTGGGATGGACGTAGTGGAAGTGGCTCCGGCATACGATCAGTCGGAAATCACCGCTCTGGCAGCGGCAACGCTGGCGCTGGAAATGCTGTATATTCAGGCGGCGAAAAAGGGCGAGTAAGCACCAGATGCGATGCGCACGGGTAAAACGTGCCATTAATGTCGGATGCAGCGTGAACGCCTTATCCGACCTACGTTCGGCACCCGTAGGCCGGATAAGATGCGCCAGCATCGCATCCGGCAATGCGCACAAGGTAACAAATGTGCCATTCATGTCAGATGCGGGGTGAACGCCTTATCTGACCTACGTTTGGCACCCGTAGGCCGGATAAGATGCGCCAGCATCGCATCCGGCAATGCGCACGAGGTAGTGAATGTGCCATTTATGTCAGATGCGGCGTAAATGCCTTATCTGAACTACGTTTGGCACCACCATGCCTTACTTAATCCCGTCCGCGCTCATACGATCGCGAATATGCTGGGCGCGTTCGGCGGATGCTGGATGGTCGTCAAACATTGAGCTTTGGCGACCTTCTTCCAGTTTTGCCAGTTTTTCAAAGCTGGTGGCAAGACCTGCCGGACTGATGCCGCGTTGGCGCAGTAAATCGTAGGAGTAATCATCCGCCTCTGCTTCCTGGCGCTGGGAGAATTGCGAATTGACTAATTTCTCGCCCAGATCACCAAGCTGTGATTGCGATAAACTGCCGACGATACCGCCCGCAGAGGCCGCCGCGACTCGCACGGCATTTGTACCAAGTGCCACCTGCATCCCTTTCTTCACATGGCCTAACGCCACGTGCCCCATTTCGTGACCGATCACCGCTTCGACTTCGTTATCCGTCATCATATCCATCAGCCCGCTATAGACGCGGATACAGCCGTTAGCCATCGCAAAGGCGTTCACATCCTTCGCCATATACACTTTGTAATTCACTGGCTGACCGTTGATATTGTTGCCTAGCGCGTTGGCAATGGTTGTCAGACGTTTAGCGTATTCGCTATTGGCTGGCGCAATCGTCGCCTTGCTGTCCATCTCCTGACATGCCTGATCGCTCAGGGTTTTCACCTGAGCATCACTCAAACTGTAAGCCTGAAAAGCTTCCGCTCCTGATGAGAGCAGTCCGTTGGAGTCCATATTCTGGCAACCAGTCAGTACCGTTGCCACGCTCATTGCTACCAATAAGGCGCGAATTTTCATGTTTTTTCTTCCGCACAAGGTCAGGATTATTCTAAAAATGCGCCGTTTGCAGGTGAACCGACGCTCAGTCTCAGTATAAGGAAAAGCGCAGCGGACGGGCGAGTAGATTGCGCAACATGCGAGCATGATCCAGAGATTTCTGAAGCGGCAAAAGGATGTTCCATGTACATGACGCGCGGCTTGCGGTAAATTGTTGGCAAATTTTCCGGCGTAGCCCAAAACGCGCTGTCGTCAAGTCGTTAAGGGCGTGCCCTTCATCATCCGATCTGGAGTCAAAATGTCCTCACGTAAAGAGCTTGCCAATGCTATTCGTGCGCTGAGCATGGACGCAGTACAGAAAGCCAAATCCGGTCACCCGGGTGCCCCTATGGGTATGGCTGACATTGCCGAAGTCCTGTGGCGTGATTTCCTGAAACACAACCCGCAGAATCCGTCCTGGGCTGACCGTGACCGCTTCGTGCTGTCCAACGGCCACGGCTCCATGCTGATCTACAGCCTGCTGCACCTCACCGGTTACGATCTGCCGATGGAAGAACTGAAAAACTTCCGTCAGCTGCACTCTAAAACTCCGGGCCACCCGGAAGTGGGTTACACCGCTGGTGTGGAAACCACCACCGGTCCGCTGGGGCAGGGTATTGCCAACGCAGTAGGTATGGCGATTGCAGAAAAAACGCTGGCGGCGCAGTTTAACCGTCCGGGCCACGACATTGTCGATCACTACACCTACGCCTTCATGGGCGACGGCTGCATGATGGAAGGCATCTCCCACGAAGTTTGCTCTCTGGCGGGTACGCTGAAGCTGGGTAAACTGATTGCGTTCTACGATGACAACGGTATCTCTATTGATGGTCACGTTGAAGGCTGGTTCACCGACGACACCGCAATGCGTTTCGAAGCTTACGGCTGGCACGTTATTCGCGACATCGACGGTCATGACGCAGCATCCATCAAACGCGCAGTAGAAGAAGCGCGCGCAGTGACTGACAAACCGTCCCTGCTGATGTGCAAAACCATCATCGGTTTCGGTTCCCCGAACAAAGCCGGTACTCACGACTCCCACGGTGCGCCGCTGGGTGATGCAGAAATCGCTCTGACCCGCGAACAGCTGGGCTGGAAATACGCACCGTTCGAAATCCCGTCTGAAATCTATGCGCAGTGGGATGCGAAAGAAGCAGGCCAGGCGAAAGAAGCTGCCTGGAATGAGAAATTCGCGGCTTACGCCAAAGCCTTCCCGCAGGAAGCGGCTGAATTCACCCGTCGTATGAAAGGTGAAATGCCGTCTGACTTCGACGCGAAAGCGAAAGAGTTCATTGCTAAACTGCAGGCTAATCCGGCGAAAATCGCCAGCCGTAAAGCGTCGCAGAATGCTATCGAAGCGTTCGGTCCGCTGTTGCCGGAATTCCTCGGCGGCTCCGCTGACCTGGCACCGTCTAACCTGACCCTGTGGTCTGGTTCTAAAGCAATCAACGAAGATGCTGCGGGTAACTACATCCACTACGGTGTTCGCGAGTTCGGTATGACCGCGATTGCTAACGGTATCTCCCTGCACGGTGGCTTCCTGCCGTACACCTCCACCTTCCTGATGTTCGTAGAATACGCACGTAATGCCGTACGTATGGCTGCGCTGATGAAACAGCGTCAGGTGATGGTTTACACCCACGACTCCATCGGTCTGGGCGAAGATGGCCCGACTCACCAGCCGGTAGAGCAGGTTGCTTCTCTGCGCGTGACCCCGAACATGTCTACATGGCGTCCATGTGACCAGGTTGAATCTGCAGTGGCATGGAAATACGGTGTTGAGCGTCAGGACGGCCCGACCGCGCTTATCCTCTCCCGTCAGAACCTGGCGCAGCAGGAGCGTACTGAAGAGCAGCTGGCAAACATCGCGCGCGGTGGTTATGTGCTGAAAGACTGTGCCGGTCAGCCGGAACTGATCTTCATCGCGACCGGTTCGGAAGTTGAACTGGCTGTTGCCGCCTACGAAAAACTGACTGCCGAAGGCGTGAAGGCGCGCGTGGTTTCCATGCCGTCTACCGATGCATTCGACAAGCAGGATGCGGCTTACCGTGAATCCGTACTGCCGAAAGCGGTTACTGCACGCGTTGCGGTAGAAGCGGGTATTGCTGACTACTGGTACAAGTATGTTGGCCTGAACGGTGCTATCGTCGGTATGACCACCTTCGGTGAATCTGCTCCGGCAGAGCTGCTGTTTGAAGAGTTCGGCTTCACTGTTGATAACGTTGTTGCGAAAGCAAAAGCGCTGCTGTAATCAGTAAGACGTTTTGTGAGAAGGGCCGCGAAAGCGGCCCTTTAGATTATTGGTAAAGTGCGCGTTGTTCATGTCGGATGCGGCGTGAACGCCTTATCCGACCTACAAGATCGTGCAAATTCAATATATTGCAGGAAGTATGTAGGCCTGATAAGCGTAGCGCATCAGGCAGTTTTGCTTTTGCCATCACTCTCAAGGGCCGCGAAAGCGGCCCTTTTTTTACTTAGTAGAGATAAACGGAACTGTGCTGCCGGGGATCATGGTATCGGGCAGTTTACCGTCCCAACGTTCGGCAGTGGTGAGGGCTACAAGTCCGGGATTATCCCGCAGAGCTTCACCGCGCAGGCGGATTGCTTCTGCTTCAGCCGCACTTTTTAAACGAATAGTTTCAGCCTCTGCCGCGCCTCTTACGCGAATAGTTTCCGCTTCTGCTTTGGCTGCCGCCAGTTTACTGTCTGCTTCTGCCTGGGCCTGAGTTACCGCTATTTGCGCCTGGATTTTCTCTGTTTCCAGATTTTGCTTACGCGTGGCAATGGCGACTTCTGCTTTCATTCGGTCTTCAATCGACTTTTCATAAGCGTCAGAAAAATCAATATTTTCAATCTGGACCCCGTCAATTACCACTGGCCCAACAACGGCTTTGCGCATGGCATTTTGCAGATCCTGAACCAGTTTTGTACGATCCTGTACAGCGCTGATGGCGGTATATTGGCCGAAAACGTTCTCCAGTTGAGTTGGCAACTGACGGACAATCAGACGATCTTTTAATGCTTCAATGGTGTTGTAGGTGGTATAAACCGCGCCTGCTTCTGAAGGTTTAATGTGGAAGCTGACTGATACTGTCATTTGTGCCGGTTGCTGGTCGCGGCTGTAGGCCTGTAATCCCTGATAGACCACAGCCTGATTACGCGTGGAAATTTTCTCCACGCTTTCCATAAACGGGATCTTAAAACCCAGACCCGGCTCGGCAACTTTTACGATTTTTCCGTAGCGCAGCAAAATGCCGCGTTCACCTTCATTAACGGTGTAATACGAGAGAAATGGCAGCACAACCACGGCAAGCACGCCGATGGCGATAGCAAGAGATTTTTGTGGGCGAAATGAGGTTAATGAAACAGGTGCTTTCATGACAATCTTCCTTGAGTAAAGTGTGGGAATATGTCACATGAGATGAGGAGAAAACAGCCGACAGGTGAGAATTCAGATTCTATAAAGGGGTATAGCGAAAAAACATTGCATTAGAAAAGTATGTTTTCGAACATTCAATAAATAAATAGAGATATGCATCACAAATACAATAACAAACAAAATGTTGATTTTGTGATAAACATAACAAATACAAAGTTGACTTTAAAGATATCAATTTCATATTGTTGTTATTTAAGGTTTTATTATTTTGGTTTATGGGGTTTTTCTTCTCGCGTACCCAATTGCTTTCATTAAACCGCACGAGTATTTTATTTTTACCGCCGGACGGCACCCTAAAAATAAAATAAGGATAATTTATGCGGCTTAGTGATTATTTTCCAGAATCATCAATCTCAGTTATACATTCAGCAAAAGATTGGCAGGAAGCTATCGATTTCTCGATGGCATCATTGCTGGATAAAAACTATATCAGCGAGAATTACATTCAGGCTATTAAAGATTCCACCATCAACAATGGCCCTTATTATATTCTCGCACCAGGCGTGGCAATGCCTCATGCGCGACCGGAATGTGGGGCGCTTAAAACCGGGATGTCTTTGACATTACTTGAACAAGGTGTTTATTTTCCGGGGAATGACGAACCAATTAAATTACTCATCGGACTCTCTGCTGCCGATGCCGATTCGCACATTGGCGCTATTCAGGCGTTAAGTGAATTACTGTGCGAAGAAGAAATACTCGAACAACTCTTAACAGCATCATCAGAAAAACAATTAGCGGACATTATCAGCCGCGGATAATTACTCTCTCCTCTACAGGATAATATTATGGAAAACAAGTCTGCTCGTGCAAAGGTCCAGGCTTTTGGGGGCTTTTTGACTGCAATGGTCATCCCCAATATTGGTGCTTTTATTGCCTGGGGTTTTATTACTGCGTTATTTATTCCCACCGGTTGGCTGCCTAACGAACATTTCGCCAAAATTGTCGGCCCGATGATTACCTATTTATTGCCCGTGATGATTGGTTCTACCGGTGGTCATCTGGTCGGCGGTAAACGCGGCGCGGTCATGGGCGGAATAGGTACTATTGGTGTGATCGTCGGCGCAGAGATCCCGATGTTCCTTGGCTCAATGATTATGGGGCCGCTCGGTGGTCTGGTCATAAAATATGTTGATAAGGCACTGGAAAAACGCATACCTGCCGGTTTTGAGATGGTTATCAATAACTTCTCATTAGGTATCGCGGGGATGCTCCTTTGTCTGCTGGGTTTTGAAGTGATCGGCCCGGCGGTGTTAATTGCCAATACTTTCGTCAAAGAGTGTATTGAGGCGCTGGTACATGCGGGTTATCTGCCTCTGCTGTCAGTCATCAATGAACCGGCGAAAGTGCTTTTCCTTAATAATGCGATCGATCAGGGCGTCTATTATCCGCTGGGAATGCAACAGGCTTCGGTTAACGGTAAATCCATCTTCTTTATGGTGGCCTCTAACCCAGGTCCGGGCCTGGGGCTGCTGCTGGCGTTTACCTTGTTTGGTAAAGGGATGAGTAAACGTTCTGCGCCCGGGGCGATGATTATTCACTTCCTCGGTGGCATCCACGAACTGTATTTCCCATATGTGCTGATGAAGCCGCTGACTATTATTGCCATGATTGCGGGCGGTATGTCTGGCACCTGGATGTTTAACTTACTGGACGGTGGTCTGGTGGCTGGCCCAAGTCCGGGGTCTATCTTTGCTTACCTGGCGCTGACGCCGAAAGGTTCGTTCCTGGCGACAATTGCCGGTGTTACGGTAGGTACCCTGGTGTCCTTTGCTATCACTTCGCTGATACTGAAGATGGAAAAAACGGTGGAAACGGAGAGCGAAGATGAGTTTGCTCAGTCAGCCAATGCGGTTAAGGCGATGAAACAAGAGGGTGCATTCTCGTTAAGCAGGGTTAAGCGTATCGCCTTTGTTTGCGATGCGGGGATGGGCTCCAGTGCGATGGGCGCGACCACCTTCCGTAAACGCCTGGAAAAAGCGGGGCTGGCAATTGAAGTAAAACATTACGCCATAGAAAACGTGCCTGCGGATGCGGATATCGTCGTTACTCATGCCAGTCTGGAAGGGCGCGTGAAACGTGTGACGGATAAACCACTGATATTGATTAATAACTATATTGGCGATCCAAAACTCGACACTTTATTTAATCAATTAACCGCCGAACATAAACACTGATTACAGAGGTAAAAATGAAAACCAAAGTTGCTGCTATTTATGGCAAGCGGGATGTCCGTCTGCGCGAATTTGAACTGCCAGAAATTACCGATAATGAATTACTGGTGAGTGTGATTTCTGACAGCGTCTGTTTATCCACCTGGAAAGCGGCGTTACTCGGTAGTGAACATAAACGCGTACCCGACGATTTAGAAAATCATCCGGTCATTACCGGGCATGAATGTGCCGGGGTTATTATCGAAGTGGGTAAAAATCTCACTGGCAAATATAAAAAAGGCCAGCGTTTTGTATTGCAACCGGCGATGGGGTTACCAAGCGGATATTCAGCGGGCTACAGCTACGAATATTTTGGCGGCAATGCCACTTATATGATTATTCCCGAAATCGCCATTAATTTGGGCTGCGTATTACCGTATCACGGCTCTTATTTTGCTGCGGCGTCGCTGGCAGAGCCTATGTGCTGCATTATTGGTGCTTATCATGCCAATTATCACACCACGCAATATGTTTATGAGCATCGCATGGGCGTCAAACCTGGCGGCAATATTGCACTGCTGGCGTGTGCAGGTCCGATGGGCATTGGCGCTATCGATTACGCCATTAACGGCGGCATACAACCGTCGCGGGTGGTGGTGGTCGATATCGACGACAAACGTCTGGCGCAGGTACAGAAGCTGCTGCCGGTGGAACTGGCGGCCAGTAAAGGCATTGAGCTGGTGTATGTGAATACCAAAGGGATGAGCGATCCTGTCCAGATGCTGCGGGCGCTGACAGGAGATGCCGGGTTCGATGACATTTTTGTTTATGCGGCGGTGCCTGCTGTCGTTGAGATGGCTGATGAATTACTGGCGGAAGATGGCTGTCTGAACTTCTTTGCCGGGCCGACGGATAAAAACTTCAAAGTGCCGTTTAATTTCTACAACGTTCATTACAACAGCACGCACGTTGTCGGTACATCCGGCGGTTCAACGGACGACATGAAAGAGGCGATTGCCCTTAGCGCCACTAGGCAGTTACAGCCGTCGTTTATGGTGACCCATATCGGTGGCCTGGATGCGGTGCCAGAAACCGTGCTCAATCTGCTGGATATCCCTGGCGGTAAAAAACTCATTTATAACGGCGTGACCATGCCGCTCACTGCCATTGCCGATTTTGCCGAAAAAGGCAAAACCGATCCGCTGTTTAAAGAGTTGGCGCGGCTGGTTGAGGAAACGCACGGCATCTGGAATGAACAGGCCGAGAAATATCTGCTGGCACAATTTGGCGTTGATATCGGGGAGGCCGCGCAATGATGTCCCTGGCGTGGCCATTATTTCGTGTTACGGAACAGGCAGCGTTGGCTGCCTGGCCGCAAACCGGATGTGGCGACAAAAATAAAATTGATGGCCTGGCGGTCACCGCGATGCGCCAGGCATTAAACGAAGTCGCTTTTCGTGGACGAGTGGTTATCGGCGAAGGAGAAATTGACCATGCGCCGATGCTGTGGATTGGCGAAGAGGTGGGCAAAGGCGATGGGCCAGAAGTCGATATCGCGGTTGATCCCATTGAAGGCACGCGGATGGTGGCGATGGGGCAGAGCAATGCGCTGGCGGTCATGGCTTTCGCCCCTCGAGATAGCCTGTTACATGCGCCCGATATGTATATGAAAAAGCTGGTTGTTAATCGACTGACTGCCGGGGCGATTGATCTGTCTTTGCCTCTGGCGGACAACTTGCGTAACGTGGCGCGGGCGTTAGGTAAACCGCTGGACAAGCTGCGCATGGTTACGCTGGATAAACCGCGTCTGAGTGCCGCGATTGAAGAAGCAACACAGCTGGGCGTGAAGGTTTTTGCCCTGCCGGATGGCGATGTCGCCGCCAGCGTGCTGACCTGCTGGCAGGATAATCCTTACGATGTGATGTACACCATCGGCGGTGCGCCAGAAGGCGTGATTTCTGCCTGTGCAGTCAAAGCGTTAGGCGGAGATATGCAGGCGGAATTAATCGATTTTTGTCAGGCTAAAGGGGATTACACGGAAAATCGGCAGATTGCAGAGCAGGAGCGCAAGCGTTGCAAGGCAATGGGCGTTGACGTTAACCGTGTGTACTCGCTCGATGAACTGGTGAGGGGGAACGATATCCTCTTTAGCGCTACGGGCGTGACGGGCGGTGAGCTGGTGAACGGTATCCAACAGACGGCGAATGGGGTGCGGACGCAGACATTACTGATCGGCGGCGCGGACCAAACGTGTAATATAATAGACTCCCTGCATTGATGGTGATCTATCGGAAGACCAATGGCGACGCTGACAGAAGATGATGTGCTTGAACAACTGGATGCACAGGACAATTTATTTTCATTTATGAAAACTGCGCATTCTATTTTGCTCCAGGGAATACGCCAGTTTCTGCCGTCGCTGTTTGTCGATAATGATGAAGAGATCGTGGAATATGCAGTGAAGCCGTTACTCGCCCAAAGCGGCCCGCTTGACGATATTGATGTTGCACTGCGTTTGATTTATGCGCTGGGGAAAATGGATAAATGGCTGTACGCCGATATCACGCATTTTTCCCAGTACTGGCATTACCTGAAAGAACAGGATGAAACGCCCGGATTTGCCGATGACATGACTTGGGATTTTATCAGCAACGTCAATAGCATAACCTGCAATGCGACGCTCTATGACGCGTTGAAAGCGATGAAGTTCGCCGATTTCGCCGTCTGGTCAGAGGCGCGTTTTAGCGGAATGGTCAAAACGGCGCTGACGCTGGCAGTAACGACCACCTTAAAGGAATTAACGCCGTGAAAATTGAATTAACGGTGAATGGGCTGAAGATACAGGCACAGTACCAGAACGAAGAGATTGAAAATGTACATAAACCGTTGCTGCACATGTTGGCGGCCTTACAGACGGTAAATCCGCAGCGGCGTACGGTGGTTTTTCTTTGCGCTCCGCCGGGGACGGGTAAATCAACCCTAACCACCTTCTGGGAATATCTCGCGCAACAAGACCCGGAACTGCCCGCTATTCAGACGCTGCCGATGGATGGTTTTCACCATTACAATAGCTGGCTGGATGCGCATCAATTGCGCCCCTTCAAAGGCGCACCAGAGACATTTGACGTTGCGAAACTGGCGGAAAATCTACGCCAGGTCGTGGAAGGGGATTGTACGTGGCCGCAGTACGATCGACAAAAGCATGATCCTGTTGAAGATGCGTTGCACGTTACCGCACCACTCGTCATCGTCGAAGGAAACTGGTTGTTGCTGGACGACGAGAAGTGGTGCCAGCTTGCGCAATTTTGTGAATTCTCGATCTTTATCAACGCGCCAGCTACTGCGTTGCGGGAACGACTGGTAGGGCGCAAGCTGGCGGGAGGGGTATCGCTGGCAGACGCAGAAGCTTTTTATGACCGTACCGACGGGCCGAATGTTCGCCGGGTGCTGGAAGAGAGTCTACCTGCAAATTTGACCTTAATGATGACCGCTACGGGTGAATATCGTCTGGTGGATTAATGTTCCTGATTAGACCATCTTCCAGTCGCACCACACGAGAGAAATGACGCCGGGTAAATGCGGCGTCATGACTGATTGCTACGACGCTCGTGCCTCGCTGGCGGCACTTCTCCAGCCAGCTTTCAAACACGCTCAACCAATTTTCGTCAAAATCCCGACTCGGCTCGTCCAGCAGCAATAGTGGCGGAGAGAGTGCTTCCAGGCAGGCGACGGCGACCATCCGTCGCTGCGCACTATGCAGATCCAACGGGTGCGCGCTGGCAGTGTCTGCTAACTGACAGCATTGCAGGGCAGCATTGGTACGTTGAGTGATTTCATCCGCCGGGCATTTTTGCAGTTTCAAACCAAATGCGATCTCGTCAGCGACGGTGCTGTGAAAAAGCTGGTTTTCCGCTTCCTGAAACAGTACGCCAACCTTTGCCGCGCGCTGGCGGTTTTTCAGGTTTTTCATCGCCTGTTGTTGCAGCATAACCGTACCGGCTGTGGGCGTAAGAAGACCTGCCATTACTCGTAACAGCGTCGATTTTCCTGCACCATTGTCGCCGGTCAGAGCCAACCATTCACCTTGTTTGAGTTGCAGAGAAATGTCGCAAAGACAATCCGTTGCCGCGTCAGGCCAGCGATAAGTTATCTGATTTAACGTTAACATAGTGGCTGGAGCGCTCCGTTTTGCAATTGCCACGCTTGCTGGCAGTAGTTCAGGAAAGGTGTGCGATGACGTTCAAAAAGAATAATCAGCGAACCACGTTCAAACGCCCAGTGTTGTAAGCGCTGCAACAGCATTTCGCTGGCCTGCGGCGTCAGGCGGCTAAAGGCTTCATCAAGAATTAATAGCTTTGGCTGCATCGCGATGGCGCAGGCGATGACCACGCGCTGTGTCTCTCCACCGGAGAGTGTTGCCGGGTGACGATGGCGCAACGGCTGGCACTCGGTCAGAGTCAGGGCGGCATCAATCCGCGCCATAATCTCTGCTTCAGCAAGACACAGATTTTCTGGCCCAAAGGCAACTTCTTCTTCCACGCTAAAGGTACAGCCGGAGAGCTGCAAATAGGGCGATTGCTGGACGAGCTGGATGGTGGCGGATTGTTCATTAAGCGGGAGATGCCCAACGGGCGTACCGAGGAGCGTTCCCGTGCCTGCAATCTCTCCAGGCAGAAAGTCCGGATACCAGCCCGCCATCAGTTGCGCCAGCGTACTTTTGCCACTGCCGTTGTCACCAAAGATGGCGACCATCCCCGGTTTGACATAGTGAAAGTCATAACAGAACGGAGGATGCGTTGAGTGTGTCGGGCAATAACGGAACTGTTCTAACGTAACCATATCCACGCTCCGAATTCTGTCAGCATCAGCAAGATCATGGTGTAACGCGCTACGCGTTGTAGGGTGCTATCGGCTGGTGCCCACAACGTTGTTCGTCGGTTGTGGATCCGAAATGCCCGCATATCCAGCGCCGCACCACGGACAGCAAGATCGTTTAGCGCATTGTGTGTTAGCGGAATAATTAATGCGGGCATCGCGCGTAAACGCTGATACCAGCCTTCATCAAGCGGCACGCCGCGGGCGCGCTGCGCTTCATGGATAATCGCTAATTGCCGTTTTAATTGCTCAACGACCAATAACGGCCCGGCAAACAGATAAGCGACGCCCGGCGGCAGGCGGGAGGCGAACAGGGCGCGGATAAAACATTGCACGGGGACGTACTGCATCCACAACTGTGAGGTTGAAACAATCGCCAGAATCCGCAACCAGAGCGTAATAGCATGCGTCCAACGCTCCGGCGAACGCGGCGTGCCGCTTAGCCATTCTGTTAGCCAGCCACCGTGTACCAGCCACAGCCCGGCTCCCAGCGAGAACATCAGCCAGGCGACATATTTTGCCCGCCGCCGCGTGGCCTTTAGCGCAATAAGGCAAAAAAAGGTCGCCGCGCTATAGATCGGCAAAATGGTCTGCGCGGGCAGGATAAGCGTGGTGCAGGCCGCCAATGCCCATAGTGTTAATGAGGTAAATGGATGCATTTAGCGCACGGCAGCCATTGCCGGAAAATGGCGCGTGGTGCGAATCGGCAGCTGGCGCAGTAAAAGCCAGACAATCACCGCTGTAAGAGTTTTATCGACCAGGTTCGCGCCTATCACCGTAATCGCCACCGACTCCACCAGGTTTTGCCCCATCGAGTGCATCCAGGCAACGAACAAATCGGCTCCGCTACCGGTGACACCGCCGAACAGCGCAGTACGCAGCGGTACAGCGACGACCGTTACCGCAAGCGTAATAATCACGCCGCTGACAACGACTTTTGGCAGGGTGCGGAACCAACCCGCTCGCGCCAGCCAACCGGCGACCAGGCCGATGACCATCGCCACGGGCGCAAATGCGGCGGCGATCGGGTCGGTCAGCAATCCCCAGAGTAAATTGGTCAGTAAACCGGTCAGCATCCCGATCACCGGACCAAGCAGTACCGCGCTAATAAGTGTGCCGATGGAGTCGAGAAATATAGGTAATTTGACCATGCTGGCCAGTTGCCCGCCGATCATATTGATGGCGATAGATATAACGATTAACACCAGCGCCTGACTGGAAAAGTGGCTACGCGCCATAAGAAAACCTCTCTGAAAGTAGTTATTTAACGGGGGAAATATGCAACTCGTCGTAACCAGAAAGCGCGCAAGGTTGGCGGCTAAACGCCAGTTCCTCAAGGCTACCGATCACCAGTTCAAGCGTGGTCCGCACGGTACAGCCGGGCATCATATGACCGCCAAGCATCGTGCCGTGTGGATCGGAAACGCAGAGATGAAGATGCTCACCACTCTGTTCCAACGTGCCGTTTAGTGAGATCACTTCGAATGTACCGTTCAGGAGCGTGGTGCCTTCTTGCCCGGCATAGCGCAAGGCGATGTCAGTCAGGCTACCGGTACAGCCTGCAATCCAGGCGGCATGAAGTTGCTGCTGCTGTGCAAAAGCGTGTAGCTGGGAAAAAACTTCCTGCCCGGGGAGGAGGCGCAGTGCGTAAAAGCGTGCGGAGGAAGAATATGGGTAGGGCAATGTCATCATTGGAGTACTCCGAAACTCGGACGTATTGCGGATAATATCGACGCTGCATCAGTCATATTCTGATATAAGTCAGGGTTTGTGACGGCACAACGAAAAGATTTTGCTACGCTTATTCGTGATTCTGCAAAGTGGAATAAATTCCACAGGGGCGGGGCTGAAAACGTGACGTAAGTCAGATAATTGTCTTCTTTGACTGGACAATCATTCCTTTTATTCCACGTTTCGCTTATCCTAGCTGAAGCGTTTCAGTCGATTAAATGTTCGACAATTAACCAATCAGTCGCAGTTTGCGACAGGTAAGGTTTCCCCGGACGATTTGCTGGATTACTCTGTCTGGCAAATTTGCTCAGGGAAAACCTTGCAGGAGATCTATGACCGTACGCGTAGCGATAAATGGCTTCGGTCGCATCGGGCGTAATGTGGTTCGTGCTTTGTATGAATCCGGACGCCGGGCGGAAATTACCGTGGTGGCAATCAACGAACTGGCGGATGCTGCGGGCATGGCGCATTTGTTGAAATATGACACCAGCCATGGCCGTTTTGCATGGGAAGTACGACAGGAACGCGATCAACTTTTTGTTGGTGATGACGCCATCCGCGTATTGCATGAACGTTCACTGCAATCGCTCCCCTGGCGTGAACTTGGCGTTGATGTAGTCCTCGACTGCACCGGCGTATATGGCTCCCGCGAGCATGGCGAAGCGCATATTGCCGCCGGGGCCAAAAAAGTGCTCTTTTCACATCCTGGCAGTAACGATCTCGACGCGACCGTTGTTTACGGCGTCAATCAGGATCAACTTCGTGCGGAACACCGCATCGTTTCTAACGCTTCCTGTACCACGAATTGCATAATTCCCGTCATCAAATTGTTAGATGATGCGTACGGTATTGAGTCCGGCACTGTGACCACAATTCACTCCGCCATGCACGATCAACAGGTTATTGATGCATACCATCCTGACCTGCGTCGCACCCGGGCAGCCAGCCAGTCGATCATTCCGGTCGATACTAAACTGGCCGCCGGTATCACACGATTTTTTCCGCAATTTAACGATCGCTTTGAAGCGATTGCGGTACGTGTGCCAACCATAAATGTGACGGCAATCGATTTAAGCGTGACGGTGAAGAAACCTGTAAAAGCCAATGAAGTCAACCTGTTGCTGCAAAAAGCAGCACAAGGTGCATTTCATGGTATAGTTGACTATACGGAATTGCCGTTGGTCTCTGTAGATTTTAACCACGATCCGCACAGTGCCATTGTCGATGGCACCCAAACCCGGGTCAGTGGCGCACACCTGATCAAAACGTTGGTCTGGTGCGATAACGAATGGGGCTTTGCTAACCGAATGCTCGACACGACGTTAGCTATGGCTACTGTTGCTTTCAGGTAAGACGCAAGCAGCGTCTGCAAAACTTTTAGAATCAACGAGAGGATTCACCATGTCTGTAATTAAGATGACCGATCTGGATCTTGCTGGGAAACGTGTATTTATCCGTGCGGATCTGAACGTACCAGTAAAAGACGGGAAAGTAACCAGCGACGCGCGTATCCGTGCTTCTCTGCCGACCATCGAACTGGCCCTGAAACAAGGCGCAAAAGTGATGGTAACTTCCCACCTGGGTCGTCCTACCGAAGGCGAGTACAACGAAGAATTCTCTCTGCTGCCGGTTGTTAACTACCTGAAAGACAAACTGTCTAACCCGGTTCGTCTGGTTAAAGATTACCTCGACGGCGTTGACGTTGCTGAAGGTGAACTGGTTGTTCTGGAAAACGTTCGCTTCAACAAAGGCGAGAAGAAAGACGACGAAACCCTGTCCAAAAAATACGCTGCACTGTGTGACGTGTTCGTAATGGACGCATTCGGTACTGCTCACCGCGCGCAGGCTTCTACTCACGGTATCGGTAAATTCGCTGACGTTGCGTGCGCAGGCCCGCTGCTGGCAGCTGAACTGGACGCGCTGGGTAAAGCACTGAAAGAACCTGCTCGCCCGATGGTGGCTATCGTTGGTGGTTCTAAAGTATCTACCAAACTGACCGTTCTGGACTCCCTGTCTAAAATCGCTGACCAGCTGATTGTTGGTGGTGGTATCGCTAACACCTTTATCGCGGCACAAGGCCACGATGTGGGTAAATCCCTGTACGAAGCTGACTTGGTTGACGAAGCAAAACGTCTGCTGACCACCTGCAACATCCCGGTTCCGTCTGATGTTCGCGTAGCAACCGAGTTCTCTGAAACTGCACCAGCTACCCTGAAATCTGTTAACGATGTGAAAGCTGACGAGCAGATCCTGGATATCGGTGATGCTTCCGCTCAGGAACTGGCTGAAATCCTGAAGAATGCGAAAACCATTCTGTGGAACGGTCCGGTTGGCGTGTTCGAATTCCCGAACTTCCGCAAAGGTACTGAAATCGTGGCTAACGCTATCGCAGACAGCGAAGCGTTCTCCATCGCTGGCGGCGGCGACACTCTGGCAGCAATCGACCTGTTCGGCATTGCTGACAAAATCTCCTACATCTCCACTGGCGGCGGCGCATTCCTCGAATTCGTGGAAGGTAAAGTACTGCCTGCAGTAGCGATGCTCGAAGAGCGCGCTAAGAAGTAAAAAATCACAGGGCAGGGAAACCTGCCCTTGTTTCAGCGCGCTTTTAGAGCACGCATTTTTTCATACTCTAAATAATTCGAGTTGCAGGAAGGCGACAAGAGAGTGAATCCCCAGGAGCTTACATAAGTAAGTGACTGGGGTGAGCGAACGCAGACGCAGCACATGCAACTTGAAGTATGACGAGTATAAGGCCCGACGATACAGGACAAGAGACATGTCTAAGATTTTTGATTTCGTAAAACCTGGCGTAATCACTGGTGATGACGTACAGAAAGTTTTCCAGGTAGCAAAAGAAAACAACTTCGCACTGCCAGCAGTAAACTGCGTCGGTACTGACTCCATCAACGCCGTACTGGAAACCGCTGCTAAAGTTAAAGCGCCGGTTATCGTTCAGTTCTCCAACGGTGGTGCTTCCTTTATCGCTGGTAAAGGCGTGAAATCTGACGTTCCGCAGGGTGCTGCTATCCTGGGCGCGATCTCTGGTGCGCATCACGTTCACCAGATGGCTGAACATTATGGTGTTCCGGTTATCCTGCACACTGACCACTGCGCGAAGAAACTGCTGCCGTGGATCGACGGTCTGCTGGACGCGGGTGAAAAACACTTCGCTGCTACCGGCAAGCCGCTGTTCTCTTCTCACATGATCGACCTGTCTGAAGAATCTCTGCAAGAGAACATCGAAATCTGCTCTAAATACCTGGAGCGCATGTCCAAAATCGGCATGACTCTGGAAATCGAACTGGGTTGCACCGGTGGTGAAGAAGACGGCGTGGACAACAGCCACATGGACGCTTCTGCACTGTACACCCAGCCGGAAGACGTTGATTACGCATACACCGAGCTGAGCAAAATCAGCCCGCGTTTCACCATTGCAGCGTCCTTCGGTAACGTACACGGTGTTTACAAGCCGGGTAACGTGGTTCTGACTCCGACCATCCTGCGTGATTCTCAGGAATATGTTTCTAAGAAACACAACCTGCCGCACAACAGCCTGAACTTCGTATTCCACGGTGGTTCCGGTTCTACAGCTCAGGAAATCAAAGACTCCGTAAGCTACGGCGTAGTGAAAATGAACATCGATACCGATACCCAATGGGCAACCTGGGAAGGCGTTCTGAACTACTACAAAGCGAACGAAGCTTATCTGCAGGGTCAGCTGGGTAACCCGAAAGGCGAAGATCAGCCGAACAAGAAATACTACGATCCGCGCGTATGGCTGCGTGCCGGTCAGACTTCGATGATCGCTCGTCTGGAAAAAGCATTCCAGGAACTGAACGCGATCGACGTTCTGTAAGATATTCCTTTCTGCTTATCTCAAGGCCCGCTCTGCGGGTCTTTTTTTTGCCAAAAGAAAAATTGCCTGATGCGCTACGCTTATCAGGCCTACACGTATCCTGCAATATATTGAATTCGCAGGTTTTTGTAGGCCGGATAAGGCGTTCACGCCGCATCCGGCATGACAAAGCGCACATTGATATCTGTCTGAGCCCCGCTCTGCGGGTCTTTTTTTCGCCAATAGCAAGGTGATACAGATGAGAAATCTGTGATCTATTTGGCAAAATTATGCTTTATTGTTTACCCTTGTCAGACTGCCCGTCATAAGGCGGCGGAGTGTATTTCTCCATTTTGAGTCAGTTGAAAAGGAATATTGAATGGAAGATTTGAATGTTGTCGATAGCATAAACGGCGCGGGAAGCTGGCTGGTGGCTAACCAGGCGCTGCTGCTAAGTTATGCAGTAAACATCGTGGCGGCACTCGCGATCATCATCGTTGGTTTGATTATCGCGCGGATGATTTCCAACGCGGTGAATCGCCTGATGATCTCCCGTAAAATCGATGCCACTGTTGCTGATTTTCTTTCTGCATTAGTCCGTTACGGAATTATCGCCTTTACGCTAATCGCTGCACTGGGCCGGGTGGGCGTACAAACAGCGTCAGTCATTGCTGTACTCGGTGCCGCAGGCTTAGCTGTTGGTCTGGCTTTGCAGGGGTCACTGTCTAACCTGGCCGCTGGCGTGTTACTTGTCATGTTCCGCCCGTTCCGTGCCGGAGAATATGTTGACCTCGGCGGCGTAGCCGGTACTGTGCTGAGTGTGCAGATTTTCTCCACCACCATGCGTACTGCAGACGGTAAAATTATCGTTATTCCGAACGGTAAAATTATTGCCGGAAATATTATTAACTTCTCCCGCGAGCCAGTTCGCCGTAACGAATTTATTATTGGCGTGGCGTATGATTCCGATATCGATCAGGTTAAGCAGATCCTGACCAATATTATCCAGTCTGAAGATCGCATTTTGAAAGATCGCGAAATGACTGTGCGCCTGAACGAACTTGGTGCATCGTCGATTAATTTCGTGGTCCGCGTCTGGAGCAACAGCGGCGATCTGCAAAACGTGTACTGGGATGTGCTGGAGCGTATTAAACGTGAATTTGATGCCGCCGGTATCAGCTTCCCGTACCCGCAAATGGATGTGAACTTTAAGCGGGTGAAAGAAGACAAAGCTGCGTAATCAACGCTGAGGCCAGATAATACTCTCTGGTCTCTCTCTTATTAGTTTTTCTGATTGCCAATTAATATTATCAATTTCTGCTAATAACAATCCCGCGATATAGTCTCTGCATCAGATACTTAATTCGGAATACCAAACGTGTTTTCTTATTACTTTCAAGGTCTTGCGCTTGGCGCAGCTATGATCCTACCGCTCGGTCCACAAAATGCTTTTGTGATGAATCAGGGCATTCGTCGTCAGTACCACATTATGATTGCCTTACTTTGCGCTATCAGCGATTTGGTCCTGATTTGCGCCGGGATTTTTGGTGGCAGCGCGTTATTGATGCAGTCGCCGTGGTTGCTGGCGCTGGTCACCTGGGGCGGCGTAGCCTTCTTGCTCTGGTATGGTTTTGGCGCTTTTAAAACAGCGATGAGCAGTAATATTGAGTTAGCCAGTGCCGAAGTCCTGAAGCAAGGAAGATGGAAAATTATCGCCACCATGTTGGCAGTGACCTGGCTGAATCCGCATGTTTACCTGGATACTTTTGTTGTACTGGGCAGCCTCGGCGGGCAACTTGATGTGGAACCAAAACGTTGGTTTGCGCTCGGGACAATTAGCGCCTCTTTCCTGTGGTTCTTTGGTCTGGCTATTCTCGCAGCCTGGCTGGCACCGCGCCTGCGCACGGCAAAATCACAGCGCATTATCAATCTGGTAGTGGGATGTGTTATGTGGTTTATTGCCTTGCAGCTGGCGAGAGATGGCATTGCTCATGCACAAGCCTTGTTCAGTTAGGCGCTATCTGATGGAAAAATAAAACAGAGGCGCTAAGCTTGCCTCCAGAGGTCCTGAATTTTGGGCAAGTCAATTAACACGGAGAGACTAACGTGAAGTTCAAAGTTATCGCCCTGGCGGCATTAATGGGTATTAGCGGGATGGCAGCGCAGGCTAACGAATTGCCGGATGGACCGCATATTGTCACCTCCGGTACGGCAAGTGTGGATGCGGTGCCAGACATTGCCACTCTTGCGATTGAAGTTAACGTGGCCGCGAAGGATGCCGCTACTGCCAAGAAACAGGCAGATGAGCGCGTCGCACAATACATTTCCTTCCTTGAACTCAATCAGATCGCGAAAAAAGATATCAGCTCAGCGAACTTACGCACCCAGCCAGATTATGATTATCAGGATGGTAAAAGTATCCTTAAAGGCTACCGCGCTGTGAGAACGGTGGAAGTCACGCTCCGTCAGTTAGACAAACTGAATTCCTTGCTGGATGGCGCGCTGAAGGCGGGTCTTAACGAAATTCGTTCTGTGTCGCTGGGCGTGGCGCAGCCGGATGCCTATAAAGACAAAGCGCGTAAGGCAGCGATTGATAACGCGATTCATCAGGCGCAGGAACTGGCGAACGGCTTTCATCGTAAACTGGGGCCGGTATATAGCGTGCGCTACCATGTTTCCAACTATCAGCCCAGCCCAATGGTGCGGATGATGAAAGCCGATGCCGCGCCGGTCTCAGCCCAGGAAACTTACGAGCAGGCCGCTATTCAGTTTGATGATCAGGTCGATGTGGTCTTCCAGTTAGAACCTGTGGATCAACAACCCGCTAAAACACCTGCAGCACAATAATACTTGTAGCCCGACGTATTCGTCGGGCTAATGCCTTTACCCGATATTGCCTCCTTTTTCTGTAATTTTCTGTAAAACCATGACGTAATCACCTATCTTTGCTCGCGGTTTCATCAAGGATAGGCTGACTGAAACGGTTAAGCGGACAAGGATGCGGGGGAGGGGGGGATGGACATTTTTATTTCGAAAAAGATGCGCAATTTCATTTTATTAGCGCAAACCAATAATATTGCCCGGGCGGCAGAAAAAATCCATATGACGGCTTCGCCATTTGGTAAAAGCATTGCCGCGCTGGAAGAACAAATTGGCTATACGCTATTTACCCGCAAAGATAATAATATCAGCCTCAATAAAGCCGGACAGGAACTGTATCAAAAACTGTTCCCGGTTTATCAACGGCTTTCTGCGATTGATAATGAAATCCATAACTCAGGACGTCGTTCACGAGAAATTGTGATTGGCATAGATAATACTTATCCGACAATTATTTTCGATCAGTTGATTAGTCTCGGAGATAAGTATGAAGGCGTGACCG
Source organism: Escherichia sp. Lx600-2 (assembly GCF_036662595.1). NCBI lineage: Bacteria > Pseudomonadati > Pseudomonadota > Gammaproteobacteria > Enterobacterales > Enterobacteriaceae > Escherichia > Escherichia sp. Lx600-2. The sequence goes on from NZ_JAYQWM010000006.1 coordinate 53,683, forward strand.
CCCAGCCAGTTGAGTTCAGCGAAAACGGCGTTATCGATAATCTTTTTGACCGCCAGTTAGATTTTATTATCTCCCCACAGCATGTATCTGCACGAGTTCAGGAACTGGAAAACCTGACTATCAGTGAACTACCGCCGCTGCGATTGGGCTTTCTCGTTTCTCGCCGTTATGAAGAGCGACAAGAGCAAGAGCTGCTTCAGGAGCTGCCCTGGCTACAAATGCGCTTTCAGAACCGGGCCAACTTCGAAGCAATGATTGATGCGAATATGCGACCTTGTGGGATCAATCCAACCATTATTTATCGTCCCTACAGTTTTATGGCCAAAATCAGCGCCGTGGAGCGCGGACATTTTCTGACGGTGATCCCGCATTTTGCCTGGCGACTGGTGAATCCGGCAACGCTGAAATATTTTGATGCACCGCACAGGCCGATGTATATGCAGGAATATCTTTATTCAATCAGAAATCATCGTTATACCGCCACGATGCTTCAGCATATTGCTGAAGATCGTGACGGGACGAGTCATTAACCCAGCATCGAGCCGGTTGCAATTAAATTACGGTGTAAGTCGAAGACGTGGCTAAGATCGTGGTGAATATGTCCGCCAGGCGCATTTTCCAGATAGCGATGCAGATAATCCCGATACATAGGATGTGCACAATTATCAATGATCGTGCGGGCGCGTTGAAGCGGGGAAAGCCCGCGCAGATCGGCGATCCCTTGTTCGGTGATGATCACTTTGACGCTGTGTTCGCTGTGATCAACATGGCTGCACATTGGCACGACGGTTGAGATCTTGCCTTCTTTAGCAATCGACGGGGCCATAAAGATCGACAGATACGCGTTGCGTTCAAAATCACCGCTGCCGCCGATGCCGTTCATCAGATCGACCCCGGCTACGTGCGTTGAGTTGGCATGCCCGTAAATATCAAACTCCAGGCCGACGTTCAGAGCGATGACGCCCAGACGACGGATGATTTCCGGGTTATTGGAAATCTCCTGCGGACGCAACACAATGCGGCTGGCAAAGTAATCCATATTGTCGTAAATCTTGCGCAGGGAATCGGCCGAGATTGTCAGGCTGGAGGCGCTGGCCCCGCTGATTTTGCCGGTTTCCAGTAAATGCACCACCGATTCCTGTAGCACTTCCGAATACATCATAAACGGAGGAATTTCCGGGTTTTCCCCCAGACGCGCCATTACCGCATTATTGATATTGCCCACGCCACTTTGCAGCGGCAGAAATTCCGGCGGAATACGCCCATGCGCCATTTCCTGCAATAAGAACGTGACCACGTTATCGGCAATCTGCTGGCACATGGGATTTTGCTTATCCAGCATATTACCGGCGTCAGGCAAGTTGGTTTCCACGACGGCAACAATCTTTTTCGGATCGATTTGCACATAGCGGGTACCGACGCGATCCATTGCATGGAAGATCGACACGCTATTGCGCCGCGGTGGCGCGCCAGGAATCACAATATCCGCCAGTTCTGCAACGCGCGGATCGTGATAGTGATTGAGTTCAATGATCACTTTCTTCGCTCGCAGCAGCCAGGTCGGCGCATTACCGATCCCGCTGGTTAACCAGACTCGACCATCTGGTGCCAGTGCCGATGCTTCAATGACGGCAACATCAATGTCGCCGAAGAAACCGTAATTGACCATTTGCGCCACTTCGCTCAAATGCAGGTCAACGAAACTCACCGCGCCCTGATTGATCTTTTTACGTAAACCGGACGATGTTTGATATGGCGCACGCCAGGAAACAGCATCGGCGTCAGAAAGTACATCGTCAGCGGCGGCGCTGATTGACGCCCCCGTCAGCAGGCGAATTTGATACGGCTTTTTGGCCTCATGCTGTTCGTTAGCTCTGCGGGCAATCGCGGTGGGTAGGGCTTTCGGCGAACCCGCTGGGGTAAAGCCGCTAAATGCCACCATGTCGTTATGCTGGATAATTTCTGCCGCTTCATCGGCGGTCATCCTTGTCCACTGAGTTTCCATTTTTACTCCTTCGTTCGCAGGGATTAATGACCAACGAAATTAGGTTTACGTTTTTCGAGGAAAGCGTTCATCCCTTCCTGGTAATCTTCGCTGTCATAAACCGCGCGGCGCATCCCCTGAATACGTTCAAATTCATCGGAGTTCATGGTGTGTGCTTCGCCCAGTACACGCAGCTCTTCTTTGATAACGGCAATGGCTAACGGCGCTTTCTCAGAGATGTGGTGCGCCATTTGTAAGGTGAAATCTTCCAGTTCTTCCACTTCCACAACATGGTTGAGGATGCCGACAGCCAGCGCGCGCTGGGCGGTGATTGGCGAAGCGGTAAAAATCAGCTCTTTGACAATGTGGAAGCCCGCGTCGCGGGTCAGGTTGTGAATGCCGACCAGGTTATACGGGACGCCGAGGTTTACAGGCGTCATTGAGAAGGTTGAGGTACTGGCGGCGATGATCAGATCGGAACTCATGATCATTTCAAATGCGCCACCCCAAACACTACCTTCCACCATCGAAATGATCGGTTTCGGGAATTTTTGGATCATGCGGGTGATTTGACGCAATGGATCATCATAGGAGAGCGGATCGCGACCGCCAGACGGCAGTTCGTGAATATCGTGACCTGCGGAGAAGACTTTGGATCCACTCGGCGCGCGCAAAATGATACAGCGAATTTCCGGCCGGTTGAGATCGCTTAACGCCTGCATAAGATCATCAATAAAGACTTTACTTAAGGCATTAAGTTTTCGGCCATAGTTAAACTCAATGACCGCCACTTTGTTGATAGTGGCAACGTTCACATACTGATAAGACATAAAAATTCCTTTAATCAAAATATTGCGTCTGGATAAATTCACTGAGCTGCCGCAGGCCGGTGCGCGGTGAGAGCGTATTGTTTTTGACCGCTAAAAGCGTCTGGCGGTAATAGCGATCGAAATCTTCATTCGCGAACAGGTGATTCAGTACTTCTTCTTCGGTCTGCTTACGCAGCCATTCCACCGATTGTTGTTGCCGCACTTGTTGTAAACGACCACTGGCAGTTAGCGCGGTTTTGAAGTCGATGATGGCGTGCCAGATCTCATCGATTCCACGTTTTTCCAGTGCGCTACAAGTCAGAACCCGTGGCTGCCATTCGTCGTATTTACGTCGCAGAATATGCAGGGCACTCTCGTACATATGCCGGGCAATGGCGATATTGGTATGGTTATCGCCATCGTCTTTGTTGATAACGATCAGATCAGCCACTTCCATCAGCCCTTTTTTAATGCCCTGCAGATCATCGCCGCCACCGGCAATTTGCAACGAGATAAAACAGTCCACCATGCGGGCGACTTCCGTTTCCGACTGCCCGACGCCAACCGTTTCGACAATCACTACGTCATAACCCGCCGCTTCGCATAACAGCATTAATTCCCGCGCTCGCTGACTGGCACCGCCCAGATGACCGGAGGATGGTACCGGGCGAATAAACGCCGTCTCGGCACGCGCCAGGTCATTCATGCGGGTTTTATCCCCGAGAATGCTACCGCCAGTGACCGGACTGCTGGGATCGACCGCAATAACCGCAACCTTTAATCCATCACGAATCAACAACATGCCAAAGGCTTCAAGAAAGGTACTTTTCCCCGCGCCGGGTGTGCCGGTAACGCCCAGTCGCAGGGCGTTACCGCAGTACGGCATAATGGCATCAAGCAGTTGCGTACTTAGCGCCTGATGACGCGGGTGACGGCTTTCCACCAGCGTCATGGCCTGGGCGAGTGTGGCACGCTCACCCTGACGTAAGCGGCGAATACTTTCTGCCAGCGTGGCTTCATTAATCATGATGCTGGCTTATCAGATTCAGTACGTCGCGTACACTGTCGAGCATAGGTGTACCTGGACCATAAATCGCCGCCACGCCGCGCTCTTGCAGGAAGGCGTAATCCTGCGGTGGAATGACGCCACCGGCGACTACGCAGATATCTTCGCGTCCCCATTTTTTCAGCGCTTCGACCAGTTCCGGGATCAGCGTTTTATGACCGGCAGCCAGTGAGGATGCGCCCACTACGTGAACGTCGTTTTCTACTGCCAGGCGGGCGATCTCTTCTGGTGTAGAGAACATCGGGCTTAAATCTACGTCGAAACCGAGATCGGAATAGGCGCTGGCGATCACTTTCGCGCCGCGATCGTGCCCATCCTGGCCCATTTTAGCGATCAGAATGCGCGGGCGACGACCATTGTCGGCAAGGAACAGCTCCGTTTGCGCAACAATGGCATCGAACTCGGAGGCCGATTTCTCAGATTGATGGTAGCTTTGCGCAATCACGCCGGTAACACACTGGCTTGGCACCAGATAACGGTCGAAAGCGGCTTCCAGCGCATCGGAAATTTCACCCAGGGTGGCGCGAACGCGAGCGGCATTAACAGCGGCAGCCAGCAGGTTTTCGTTATGCTGTGCGGCGTGAGTCAGGACGTTCAACGCGGCGGTTACGGCGGCATCATCACGGGTAGCGCGAATGCGTTCCAGCGAAGCAATTTGCTCGTTACGCACCATCACGTTGTCGATCTCAAGTACATCGGTTTCGTCTTCGTGATCCAGTTTGTACTTGTTGACACCAACGATGACACGCTTGCCCTGGTCGATCAGCGACTGTTCGCGCGCTGAGGCCTCTTCGATCATTCGTTTTGGCAGACCTGCTTCGATCGCTTTCGCCATGCCACCGGCTTCGTCGATCTGTTGGATAATAGCTCTGGCTTGTTTGACGATTTGATCGGTCAGCGACTCAATGTAATAGGATCCGGCCAGTGGATCGACGGTGCGGCAGAGTTCTGATTCTTCCTGGATGATGATCTGGGTGTTGCGGGCAATGCGTGCTGAGAAATCGGTAGGCAAACCAAGCGCTTCGTCAAAGGCGTTGGTATGCAGTGACTGAGTACCGCCCAGCGTCGCAGCCAGTGCTTCAATGGTGGTGCGGATAACGTTGTTATACGGATCCTGTTCAGTCAGGCTCCAGCCTGAGGTCTGGCAGTGGGTACGCAGCGCCAGTGATTTCGGGTCCTGTGCGCCAAATCCACTGACCGCTTCGCTCCATAAATAACGTGCCGCACGCAACATGGCGACGTTCATAAACAGATCCATGCCGATGCCGAAGAAGAACGACAGGCGAGGAGCGAAGTCATCAATTTTCAGTCCGGCAGAGATTGCTGCTTTGATGTACTCAATCCCATCAGCGAGCGTAAATGCTACCTGCTGCACGCAGTTGGCACCCGCTTCACCCATGTGGTAACCGCTGATACTGATGGTATTAAATCGCGGCATGTTGCCGGAACACCAGGCGATGATGTCGGCGATAATGCGCATTGACGGTTTTGGCGGGTAAATATAGGTGTTGCGGCAGAGGTACTCTTTGAGGATATCGTTCTGAATGGTGCCGGTCAGTTTATCAGGTGTAACACCTTGCTCTTCCGCGGCGACGATATAAAACGCCAGTACTGGTAGCACTGCGCCATTCATGGTCATCGAAACCGACATTTTATCCAGCGGGATCTGGTCGAACAGGACTTTCATATCTTCCACGGTGTCGATAGCGACGCCCGCTTTGCCGACGTCGCCCGCCACGCGCGGGTTATCGGAGTCGTAGCCTCGGTGGGTGGCAAGGTCAAACGCAACGGAAAGACCTTTTTGCCCGGCGGCCAGGTTACGGCGATAAAAAGCGTTGGACTCTTTTGCTGTTGAAAAACCAGCATACTGACGGATGGTCCACGGTTGGGCGGTATACATAGTGGCACGCGGGCCACGAACGTAGGGCGGCAAACCAGGAAGGGTACCTGTCACCTCCAGATTATCGAGATCGGCTTCGGTATACAGCGGCTTGATGGCGATCCCTTCCGCGGTTTGCTGAACCAGCGAGTCGACAGTTTTCTCCCGACGGCTCAATTCCTTGTTGGCAAGCTGTTGCCACTCCTGCACGTTAGACATTATTTGCTCCGTAAAACGCAATCAAAATGAGGGTATTTGCGCCTACGGTGAGCTTTTTACGTGGGTTTGTCGCCAGCAAAAAAAATGCATTCAGACGTCGTTTTTTGCCGCCTGAGATTTGTCTATTTTGTGATGTGATTCAAGGAATACAAAAAGAAGTGAGGACAACGCCTGATATGTGCTATCAGGCATTATTTGATGGATTAATCCTGACGAAGGACTTTGTGACCATAATCGAGTAACGCATCAGTGACTTTACGCATCATGCGGCTTTCAGGAGCAAAGCGGTGCCAGTAGAGCATCCGTCGTTGAAATAGCCCAGGCGTTAAGTCAATCAGTTCACCGCTGGCCAGCTCTTTCTCGATTTGCAGATGCGGGATCATACAGCAGGTGGTGCCCTGGCGAGCAAGTTGTACGAACGCTTCTGAAGAATTAACGATATGGCAGGGCACGCTGCCTGGAGGCAGATCGAAGTTTTGCTGCAAAAAGGCCTGGTGCATATCGTCAAGATGGTCAAACGCGACCACTGGCGCTTTCAGTAATGCCGAACGCGTTACGCCGTTAGGGAAATATTTTTCGGCAAAGGGTTTTGAGCTGACGAACAGATAGTCGAGCGCACCAAGTTTATCGACAAGACAACTCGGCAGCGCCTGATGTTGAATACTCACCGCGCCGACCACTTCGCCGCGGCGCAGACGTTCCTGAGTGCGGGTTTCATCTTCTACCTGCAAGTTGAGGCGGATAGGCGAATCAGCCAACACAGGAGCCAGTGCAGGAAGCAACCACGTCGCCAGACTGTCGGCGTTGACCGCCAGTGAAAGCAGCAGCGGAGTCGAACCGGTTTGTTCATCGCCCAGCCACTCTTCTTCCAGCAACTCCACCTGGCGCAGCAGTGCCAGCAGTTTTTGCCCTTGTTCCGTCGGGCGCGGCGGTACGGTACGCACCAACAGCGGCTGCCCGAACATATTTTCCAGTTGCTTAATGCGCTGTGAGACGGCTGATTGTGTAATGCACAGCTTTTGTGCCGCGCGCTCAAATCCTCGTTCACGTATCACCGCATCCAGTGCCTGTAATGTTCTGTAGTCCGGGCGTTTCATTGCTGTTGTCTGCTCCTGGTAAATGCTTTTTCCTGCACTATGACACAATTTTGTGTCAGGTTGCATATACCGAAGCCGTCGGCGGGTAACATTTGTATTCGTGGTTAAACACGCAGCTTAAAAGATCAGGGATTTGCGCTAATGCATTTCGCTCAGCGAGTTCGCGCCTTGGTTGTGTTGAATGGCGTGGCGTTATTGCCTCAATTTGCCTGTAAACAGGGGCTTGCGAACGGTGAACTGGTGCGCCTGTTTGCACCGTGGAGCGGCATACCCAGATTGTTGCATGCCTTATTTGCGGGGCGAAAGGGGATGCCTGCCATTGCGCGATATTTTATGGATGAGTTAACCACGCGGCTTGCCAACGGGGTCTGAATCGCTTTTTTTGTATATAATGCGTGTGAAATTTCATACCACAGGCGAAACGATCATGACGCAGGATGAATTGAAAAAAGCAGTAGGATGGGCGGCACTTCAGTATGTTCAGCCCGGCACCATTGTTGGTGTAGGTACAGGTTCCACCGCCGCACACTTTATTGACGCGCTCGGTACAATGAAAGGCCAGATTGAAGGGGCCGTTTCCAGTTCAGATGCTTCCACTGAAAAACTGAAAAGCCTCGGCATTCACGTTTTTGATCTCAACGAAGTCGACAGCCTTGGCATCTACGTTGATGGCGCAGATGAAATCAACGGCCACATGCAAATGATCAAAGGCGGCGGCGCGGCGCTGACCCGTGAAAAAATCATTGCTTCGGTTGCAGAAAAATTTATCTGTATTGCAGACGCTTCCAAGCAGGTTGATATTCTGGGTAAATTCCCGCTGCCAGTAGAAGTTATCCCGATGGCACGTAGTGCAGTGGCGCGCCAGCTGGTGAAACTGGGCGGTCGTCCGGAATACCGTCAGAGCGTGGTGACCGATAATGGCAACGTGATCCTCGACGTCCACGGCATGGAAATCCTTGACCCGATAGCGATGGAAAACGCCATAAATGCGATTCCTGGCGTGGTGACTGTTGGCTTGTTTGCTAACCGTGGCGCGGACGTTGCGCTGATTGGCACACCTGACGGTGTCAAAACCATTGTGAAATGATCTGACGGGGGAACCTCCCCCGTTAAAAAAATTCTCTTCATTAAATTTGGTGACATGTGTCACGTTTTTACCTGGCTATTGTCGATTGCTCTAAATAAATCCTCTAAACCAGCATATTCATCCAAGAATTACCTTTGCGTGATATTTCCTCAACATCGCGACGCAAACGTTCATATTGCCGCAATATTATTTTTTGATATGTTGAAAGGCGGACGCAAATCCGCACACAACATTTCAAAAGACAGGATTGGGTAAATGGCAAAGGTATCGCTGGAGAAAGACAAGATTAAGTTTCTGCTGGTAGAAGGAGTGCACCAAAAGGCGCTGGAAAGCCTTCGTGCAGCTGGTTACACCAACATCGAATTTCACAAAGGCGCGCTGGATGATGAACAATTAAAAGAATCCATCCGCGATGCCCACTTCATCGGCCTGCGATCCCGTACCCATCTGACTGAAGACGTGATCAACGCCGCAGAAAAGCTGGTCGCTATTGGCTGTTTCTGTATCGGAACAAACCAGGTTGATCTGGATGCGGCGGCAAAGCGCGGGATCCCGGTATTTAACGCACCGTTCTCAAATACGCGCTCTGTTGCGGAGCTGGTGATTGGCGAACTGCTGCTGCTATTGCGCGGCGTGCCGGAAGCCAATGCTAAAGCGCACCGTGGCGTGTGGAACAAACTGGCGGCGGGGTCTTTTGAAGCGCGCGGCAAAAAGCTGGGTATCATCGGCTACGGTCATATTGGTACGCAATTGGGCATTCTGGCTGAATCGCTGGGAATGTATGTTTACTTTTATGATATTGAAAATAAACTGCCGCTGGGCAACGCCACTCAGGTACAGCATCTTTCTGACCTGCTGAATATGAGCGATGTGGTGAGTCTGCATGTACCAGAGAATCCGTCCACCAAAAATATGATGGGCGCGAAAGAAATTTCACTAATGAAGCCCGGCTCGCTGCTGATTAATGCTTCGCGCGGTACTGTGGTGGATATTCCGGCGCTGTGTGATGCGCTGGCGAGCAAACATCTGGCGGGGGCGGCAATCGACGTATTCCCGACGGAACCGGCGACCAATAGCGATCCATTTACCTCTCCGCTGTGTGAATTCGACAACGTCCTTCTGACGCCACACATTGGCGGTTCGACTCAGGAAGCGCAGGAGAATATTGGCCTGGAAGTTGCGGGTAAATTGATCAAGTATTCTGACAATGGCTCAACGCTCTCTGCGGTGAACTTCCCGGAAGTCTCGCTGCCACTGCACGGTGGGCGTCGTCTGATGCACATCCACGAAAACCGTCCGGGCGTGCTAACTGCGCTGAACAAAATCTTCGCCGAGCAGGGCGTCAACATCGCCGCGCAATATCTACAAACTTCCGCCCAGATGGGTTATGTGGTTATTGATATTGAAGCCGACGAAGACGTTGCCGAAAAAGCGCTGCAGGCAATGAAAGCTATTCCGGGTACCATTCGCGCCCGTCTGCTGTACTAATTCCCCTTCTCTGAAAATCAACGGGCAGGTCACTGACTTGCCCGTTTTTTTATCCCTTCTCCACACCGTTGCCGCGTTGCGCATTCTACTTTGCGAGTCTGCTCCAGAAAATAAATCAAAGTCAGATCAATGCGTTGTGTTTATTTAATGGGGATTTACGATGGCGGGACAGCACAGGGCTGTAACGGTAAAGCCCTCACCGAAGCGAGGGCTTGAAGGAGAAGGGTTATGATGCGACTTGTCATCATACTGATTGTACTGTTACTCATAAGTTTCCCAGCTTATTAACAGTCAGTCTCAGGGGAGGAGTCATCCTCCCTTACCCTTACTCACTAAATTAGGTCAAAGAATCAACGATGTCAATCAGGGCGATGCAGGTGTGTCGCCCTCACCACTCCCAGATTTTCGACGGTGTAACCACCGCAGGCAGTGGGATATCCCACTCTTCAACGGGGAGTTTTTCCACCAACTGACAATCATGCGCATAACCCACCGGTTGCATTTTATAGTGCTGCCAGTTTTGTAAGGTCCGATCATAAAAACCACCGCCCATTCCCAGGCGCTGACCGTACTCATCAAAGGCGACCAGCGGTGTGATCAACACGTCTAATCGGGAAAGGGGTAGCACGTCACGCACATCCAATTTTGGCTCATGGATCTTCAACCTGTTCATCACCAGTTCGCTTTGCGGATGGTAATTCAGGAACAGCAAATTACCGGCACTAAAGGGATGCAAAACTGGAAGATATACGCGCTTACCGGCGCGCCAGAGTTGTTCTATGAGTGGCTGGGTGTCGAGTTCGCCATCAAAAGAGAGGAATACAGCGACCGTATGTGCCATCACCACCGGGGGATAAGTCATCATCCGGGTAGCGGCTTGTTGACCCATTTCCTGCTGTTGTTCCGGCGTTAACGTACGACGACGTTGCCGAATCATTTTGCGGATTTCTTGTCGGGATAATGTCAGTGGGAGTTCTGGTAGTTGCGTCATGGCTGGTGCCAGATAAGAAGGGAATCTCCGAGATGCCGCCGCAGGCTGTAACCCTTGAACCCTTGGTTCAAGGTGAATGTGTCGTCGCAGTTTTAAGGCTTCTCGGACGGACCGAGCATGCTCACCAACCGCGGAGCGCCACATTCTTGTGGTATGAAATATCGGCTCAGGGGACTGGCCCGCTTGCGAACATCTCAGAGAAATTTTGTCTTCACGGTTACTCTACCACAGTAAACCGAAAAGTGTCATTCAAAGTTTTGGTTAGTTTTTTCGGTGATGCGACCTTGTTCAAGTAACGCTTGTTCTATGGTCTGCTGCAGCATCCGAATACGCTGTTCCATACTTGCCGCGTAGTCACGAGTCTTTGCTTTTTCTTGCGCTAACTCATAGCTGATATTCAATGCGGCAATGAAGACCAACTGTTCAGTATTTGTGACTCTAGTGCGTTCTTTCAGATCTTGCAACCGTTGGTTCAGATCGTCCGCTGCCTGATTCAACGCATCCCTTTGGTCAGGCGGGCAGTTCACACGCAGTGAACGGCCAAAAATTTGGATATCGACGGGTTGTGCAGACATGCCACCTTCCTGCTGATTGACTGCGCTGCCTTCGTCTTTAGACCCATGGTCTGCGAAGGGGCGACACTATAGCTACCCTGATGAGAAGAGACAAGCCCTTTTCTGGTCCACCAGGGCCCAAAGTGGTAGCATATCATGAATATTCCTCCCTTTGACGACGAATGCTTATGTCTATACAGAACGAAATGCCTGGTTACAACGAAATGAACCAGTATCTGAACCAACAAGGGACGGGTCTGACCCCTGCTGAGATGCATGGTTTAATCAGTGGGATGATATGTGGCGGTAACGATGACAGCTCATGGCTACCGCTACTTCACGACCTGACGAACGAAGGCATGGCTTTCGGTCATGAGCTGGCACAGGCACTGCGTAAAATGCACTCTGCCACCAGCGATGCCCTGCAGGATGACGGCTTCCTTTTTCAGCTTTATCTGCCTGATGGCGATGATGTCAGCGTTTTCGATCGGGCTGATGCGCTGGCAGGTTGGGTCAATCACTTCCTGCTTGGTCTTGGCGTTACGCAACCGAAGCTGGACAAAGTGACCGGCGAAACCGGTGAAGCCATCGACGATCTGCGTAACATCGCGCAGTTGGGCTACGACGAAGACGAAGATCAGGAAGAGCTTGAAATGTCGCTTGAAGAGATCATCGAATACGTCCGTGTTGCCGCGCTGTTATGCCACGACACCTTTACTCATCCGCAACCGACCGCGCCAGAAGTACAAAAACCGACTCTACACTAAAAACAAAAAACGTAAGGAGAGTGTTATGAGTGAGATATCCCGGCAAGAGTTTCAGCGTCGCCGTCAGGCCCTGGTGGAGCAAATGCAACCCGGCAGCGCCGCGCTGATTTTTGCTGCACCAGAAGTAACACGTAGCGCCGACAGCGAATACCCCTATCGTCAGAACAGTGACTTCTGGTACTTCACCGGCTTTAACGAACCGGAAGCGGTGCTGGTGCTGATTAAAAGCGATGACACTCATAACCACAGCGTTCTGTTTAACCGCGTTCGCGACCTGACGGCGGAGATCTGGTTTGGCCGTCGTTTAGGTCAGGATGCCGCGCCAGAGAAACTGGGCGTTGACCGCGCACTGGCATTCAGCGAAATTAATCAGCAACTTTATCAACTACTTAATGGTCTGGATGTGGTTTACCACGCCCAGGGCGAATATGCATATGCTGATGAAATCGTGAACAGCGCGCTTGAGAAACTGCGTAAAGGTTCGCGGCAAAATCTCACCGCGCCGGCAACGATGATCGACTGGCGTCCCATTGTTCATGAAATGCGCCTGTTCAAATCGCCGGAAGAGATTGCCGTACTTCGCCGCGCGGGTGAAATCACCGCCCTGGCGCATACCCGGGCGATGGAAAAATGCCGTCCGGGAATGTTCGAGTACCACCTGGAAGGCGAAATTCACCACGAATTTAACCGCCACGGCGCGCGCTATCCTTCCTATAACACCATTGTCGGCAGCGGTGAAAACGGCTGCATTCTGCATTACACCGAAAACGAGTGTGAACTGCACGACGGCGATCTGGTGTTGATTGACGCGGGTTGCGAATACAAAGGTTACGCTGGCGATATTACCCGCACCTTCCCGGTCAACGGCAAATTCACTCAGGCTCAGCGTGAAATCTACGACATTGTGCTGGAGTCTCTCGAAACCAGCCTGCGCCTGTATCGTCCGGGAACTTCCATTCAGGAAGTCACCGGTGAAGTGGTGCGCATCATGGTTAGCGGCCTGGTAAAACTCGGCATCCTGAAAGGTGATGTTGATGAACTGATCGCTCAGAACGCCCATCGTCCTTTCTTTATGCATGGCCTTAGCCACTGGTTAGGACTGGATGTCCATGACGTGGGTGTTTATGGTCAGGATCGCTCGCGCATTCTGGAACCGGGCATGGTACTGACCGTAGAGCCAGGGCTGTATATTGCGCCGGATGCAGAAGTGCCAGAACAATATCGCGGTATCGGCATTCGTATTGAAGACGACATTGTGATTACCGAAACCGGTAACGAAAACCTCACCGCCAGCGTGGTGAAAAAGCCGGAAGAAATCGAAGCGTTGATGGCAGCTGCGAGAAAGCAATGAGCGTAATCATCGTCGGTGGCGGCATGGCGGGCGCGACGCTGGCGCTGGCTATTTCCCGGTTAAGTCACGGAGCGCTGCCGGTACATTTGATTGAAGCGACCGCGCCAGAGTCACATGCTCATCCGGGCTTTGATGGACGAGCTATTGCTCTAGCGGCGGGGACCTGTCAGCAACTGGCGCGCATCGGCGTCTGGCAATCTCTGGCTGATTGCGCAACCGCCATCACTACCGTGCAAGTCAGCGATCGTGGTCATGCCGGATTCGTCACCCTCGCCGCAGAAGATTACCAACTGGCGGCGCTGGGGCAGGTTGTCGAATTGCACAATGTCGGGCAACGACTGTTTGCATTGCTGCGCAAAGCACCTGGCGTAACGCTGCATTGCCCGGATCGCGTGGCTAACGTTGCCCGTACTCAGAGTCATGTTGAAGTGACGCTGGAGTGTGGCGAGACGCTGACGGGCCGCGTGCTGGTAGCCGCTGATGGCACCCATTCAGCGTTAGCCACTGTGTGCGGCGTTGACTGGCAGCAGGAGCCTTACGAACAACTGGCAGTGATTGCCAACGTTGCGACTTCTGTTGCGCACGAAGGCCGCGCGTTTGAACGCTTTACGCAACATGGCCCGCTGGCGATGTTGCCGATGTCTGACGGACGCTGTTCGCTGGTCTGGTGTCATCCACTGGAACGGCGCGAAGAGGTGCTGTCGTGGAGCGACGAGAAGTTTTGCCGTGAACTCCAGTCTGCCTTTGGCTGGCGACTGGGGCAAATTACCCACGCCGGTAAACGCAGTGCTTATCCGCTGGCGTTAACCCGCGCCGCTAAACCTATTACCCATCGTACCGTGCTGGTGGGCAATGCGGCGCAAACTCTGCACCCCATCGCTGGGCAAGGATTTAATCTCGGTATGCGTGATGTGATGAGCCTTGCGGAAACCCTGACTCAGGCGCAGGAGCGCGGAGAAGACATGGGTGATTACGGCGTATTGTGTCGTTATCAGCAGCGTCGACAGAGCGATCGCGAAGCAACCATTGGCGTCACGGACAGCCTTGTACATCTTTTTGCCAACCGTTGGACGCCACTGGTTGTCGGGCGCAACATCGGGCTGATGACGATGGAATTATTCACCCCGGCACGCGATGTGCTGGCGCAGCGCACCCTCGGTTGGGTGGCGCGTTGAAGGCGGTTTTAAGGAATAAACAATGCAAAGTGTTGATGTAGCCATTGTTGGCGGCGGCATGGTGGGGCTGGCGGTTGCCTGCGGCTTACAGGGGAGCGGCTTACGCGTTGCCGTACTGGAGCAGCGCGTACCGGAACCTCTGGCGGCGGATGCACCACCACAACTGCGCGTTTCGGCTATCAATGCCGCCAGCGAAAAATTACTCACCCGTCTTGGCGTCTGGCAGGACATTCTCTCTCGTAGGGCCAGTTGCTATCACGGCATGGAAGTGTGGGACAAAGACAGTTTTGGTCACATTTCGTTTGACGATCAAAGCATGGGCTATAGCCATCTTGGGCATATCGTTGAAAACTCAGTGATTCACTACGCGCTGTGGAACAAAGCGCAGCAGGCGTCAGATATCACTCTGTTGGCCCCCGCAGAATTACAGCAGGTCGCCTGGGGAGAAAACGAAACCTTCCTGACGCTGAAAGATGGCAGTATGTTAACGGCGCGTCTGGTGATTGGCGCGGACGGCGCTAATTCCTGGTTGCGCAACAAAGCCGATATTCCACTGACTTTCTGGGATTATCAGCATCACGCGCTGGTAGCGACCATACGCACGGAAGAACCGCATGATGCGGTGGCGCGGCAGGTTTTCCACGGCGAAGGCATTCTGGCCTTTTTGCCGCTTAGCGATCCGCATCTTTGCTCGATTGTCTGGTCGCTGTCGCCAGAGGAAGCGCAGCGGATGCAGCAGGCAGGGGAAGACGAATTTAATCGCGCGTTAAATATCGCTTTTGATAATCGCCTGGGCTTATGCAAGGTTGAGAGCGAGCGTCAGGTGTTCCCGCTGACGGGGCGTTATGCGCGCCAGTTTGCCGCACATCGTCTGGCGCTGGTGGGCGACGCCGCGCATACCATTCACCCACTGGCGGGGCAGGGCGTTAATCTCGGCTTTATGGACGCCGCAGAGCTGATTGCTGAACTGAAACGGTTGCATCGTCAGGGTAAAGACATCGGGCAGTACATTTACCTGCGCCGCTATGAACGTAGCCGCAAGCACAGCGCGGCGCTGATGCTGGCTGGTATGCAGGGATTCCGCGATCTGTTTTCCGGTACCAATCCGGCGAAAAAACTGCTGCGTGATATTGGTTTGAAACTGGCCGACACGCTTCCTGGCGTTAAGCCACAACTTATCCGTCAGGCAATGGGATTAAACGATTTGCCTGAATGGCTGCGTTAAAAATTTCTCTTCTGCTGTTTATTTGATACGCATCACACTTTCATCTCCCGGTTTTTTCGCCGGGAGATTTTCCTCATTTGAAATAAACTAATTTCACCTCCGTTTTCGCATTATATTTTCTAATGCCATGATTTTTTGATTTAGTGTTTTTTGACATTTTTTTAGCTCTTAATATTGTCTTATTCAAATTGACTTTCTCATCACATCATCTTTGTATAGAAACTGGTGTGTTTTTTGGTTTTTTATTCTGTCGCGATTTTTGCATTTTTTAACCATAAGCTAATGTGATGATCAATTTTACCTTATGGTTAACAGTCTGTTTCGGTGGTAAGTTCAGGCAAAAGAGAACGATTGCGTTGGGGACCGGGAGTGGCTCCGATGCTGGGTTTTGTGGTGATAATTTCACCATGAAAAAGTTGTCAGCCCCGCTTATTCAATGAGGACAAGATGGCACAACAGACTCCTTTGTACGAACAACACACGCTTTGCGGCGCTCGCATGGTGGATTTCCACGGCTGGATGATGCCGCTGCATTACGGTTCGCAAATCGACGAACATCATGCGGTACGTACCGATGCCGGAATGTTTGATGTGTCGCATATGACCATCGTCGATCTCCGCGGCAGCCGCACCCGGGAGTTTCTGCGTTATCTGCTGGCGAACGATGTGGCGAAGCTCACCAAAAGCGGCAAAGCCCTTTACTCGGGGATGTTGAATGCCTCTGGCGGTGTGATAGATGATCTCATCGTCTACTACTTTACTGAAGATTTCTTCCGCCTCGTTGTTAACTCCGCCACCCGCGAAAAAGACCTCTCCTGGATTACCCAACACGCTGAACCTTTCGGCATCGAAATTACCGTTCGTGATGACCTTTCCATGATCGCCGTACAAGGGCCGAATGCGCAGGCAAAAGCTGCCACACTGTTTAATGACGCCCAGCGTCAGGCGGTGGAAGGGATGAAACCGTTCTTTGGCGTGCAGGCGGGGGATCTGTTTATTGCCACCACTGGTTATACCGGTGAAGCGGGCTATGAAATTGCGCTGCCCAATGAAAAAGCGGCGGATTTCTGGCGCGCGCTGGTGGAAGCGGGCGTTAAGCCATGCGGCCTGGGCGCGCGTGACACGCTGCGTCTGGAAGCAGGCATGAATTTGTATAGTCAGGAGATGGACGAAACCATCTCTCCTTTAGCCGCCAACATGGGCTGGACCATCGCCTGGGAACCGGCAGATCGTGACTTTATCGGTCGTGAAGCTCTGGAAGCGCAGCGTGAACATGGCACAGAAAAACTGGTTGGTCTGGTGATGACCGAAAAAGGCGTGCTGCGTAATGAACTGCCGGTACGTTTTACCGATGCGCAGGGCAACCAGCATGAAGGCATTATCACCAGCGGGACTTTCTCCCCGACGCTGGGTTACAGCATTGCGCTGGCGCGCGTGCCGGAAGGTATTGGTGAAACAGCGATTGTGCAAATTCGCAACCGTGAAATGCCGGTTAAAGTGACGAAACCTGTTTTTGTGCGTAACGGCAAAGCCGTCGCGTGATTTACTTTTTTGGAGATTGATTGATGAGCAACGTACCAGCAGAACTGAAATACAGCAAAGAACACGAATGGCTGCGTAAAGAAGCCGACGGCACTTATACCGTTGGCATCACCGAACACGCTCAGGAGCTGTTAGGCGATATGGTGTTTGTTGACCTGCCGGAAGTAGGCGCAACGGTTAGCGCGGGCGATGACTGCGCGGTTGCCGAATCAGTAAAAGCGGCGTCAGACATTTATGCGCCAGTAAGCGGTGAAATCGTGGCGGTAAACGACGCACTGAGCGATTCCCCGGAACTGGTGAACAGCGAACCGTATGCAGGTGGCTGGATCTTTAAAATCAAAGCCAGCGATGAAAGCGAACTGGAATCACTGCTGGATGCGACCGCATACGAAGCATTGTTAGAAGACGAGTAACGGCTTTATTCCTCTTCTGCGGGAGAGGATCAGGGTGAGGAAAATTTATGCCTCACCCTCACTCTCTTCGCAAGGAGAGAGGTTCACAATTCACTGCACGTTTCAGGAACCATCGCTCATGACACAGACGTTAAGCCAGCTTGAAAACAGCGGCGCTTTTATTGAACGCCATATCGGACCGGACGCCGCGCAACAGCAAGAAATGCTGAATGCCGTTGGCGCACAATCGTTAAACGCGCTGACCGGCCAGATTGTACCGAAAGATATTCAGCTTGCGACCCCGCCGCAGGTTGGCGCACCGGCGACCGAATACGCTGCACTGGCAGAACTCAAGGCTATTGCCAGTCGCAATAAACGCTTCACGTCTTACATCGGCATGGGTTACACCGCCGTGCAGCTACCGCCGGTTATCCTGCGTAACATGCTGGAAAATCCGGGCTGGTATACCGCGTATACTCCGTATCAACCTGAAGTCTCGCAGGGCCGCCTTGAAGCACTGCTCAACTTCCAGCAGGTAACGCTGGATTTAACCGGGCTGGATATGGCCTCTGCTTCTCTTCTTGACGAAGCCACCGCTGCCGCCGAAGCAATGGCGATGGCGAAACGCGTCAGCAAACTGAAAAATGCCAACCGCTTCTTTGTTGCTTCTGACGTTCATCCGCAAACGCTGGATGTGGTACGTACTCGTGCTGAAACCTTTGGTTTTGAAGTGATTGTCGATGATGCGCAAAAAGTGCTCGACCATCAGGACGTCTTCGGCGTGCTGTTACAGCAGGTCGGTACTACTGGTGAAATTCACGACTACACTGCGCTTATCAGCGAACTGAAATCACGCAAAATTGTGGTCAGCGTCGCCGCCGATATTATGGCGCTGGTGCTGTTAACTGCGCCGGGTAAACAGGGCGCAGATATTGTTTTTGGTTCGGCGCAACGCTTTGGCGTACCGATGGGTTACGGTGGCCCACACGCGGCATTCTTTGCGGCGAAAGACGAATACAAACGCTCAATGCCAGGCCGTATTATCGGTGTATCGAAAGATGCAGCTGGCAATACCGCGCTGCGCATGGCGATGCAGACTCGCGAGCAACATATTCGTCGTGAGAAAGCGAACTCCAACATTTGTACTTCCCAGGTGCTGCTGGCAAACATCGCCAGCCTGTATGCCGTTTATCACGGTCCGGTTGGCCTGAAACGTATCGCTAACCGCATTCACCGTCTGACCGATATCCTGGCGGCAGGCCTGCAACAAAAAGGTCTGAAGCTGCGCCATGCGCACTATTTCGACACTCTGTGTGTGGAAGTGGCCGACAAGGCGGGCGTACTGGCGCGTGCCGAAGCGGCTGAAATCAACCTGCGTAGCGATATCCTGAACGCGGTTGGGATCACCCTTGATGAAACCACCACGCGCGAAAACGTGATGCAGCTTTTCAGCGTACTACTGGGGGATAATCACGGGCTGGACATCGACACGCTGGACAAAGACGTGGCTCACGACAGCCGCTCTATCCAGCCTGCGATGCTGCGCGACGACGAAATCCTCACCCATCCGGTGTTTAATCGCTACCACAGCGAAACCGAAATGATGCGCTATATGCACTCGCTGGAGCGTAAAGATCTGGCGCTGAATCAGGCGATGATCCCGCTGGGTTCCTGCACCATGAAACTGAACGCCGCCGCCGAGATGATCCCAATCACCTGGCCGGAATTTGCCGAACTGCATCCGTTCTGCCCGCCGGAGCAGGCCGAAGGTTATCAGCAGATGATTGCGCAGCTGGCTGACTGGCTGGTGAAACTGACCGGTTACGACGCCGTTTGTGTGCAGCCGAACTCTGGTGCACAGGGCGAATACGCGGGCCTGCTGGCGATTCGTCATTATCATGAAAGCCGCAACGAAGGGCATCGCGATATCTGCCTGATCCCGGCTTCTGCGCACGGCACTAACCCTGCTTCTGCACATATGGCAGGAATGCAGGTGGTGGTTGTGGCATGTGATAAAAACGGCAACATCGATCTGGCTGATCTGCGCGCGAAAGCGGAACAGGCGGGCGATAACCTCTCCTGTATCATGGTGACCTATCCTTCCACCCACGGCGTGTATGAAGAAACGATCCGTGAAGTATGTGAAGTCGTGCATCAGTTCGGCGGTCAGGTTTACCTTGATGGCGCGAACATGAACGCCCAGGTTGGCATCACCTCGCCGGGCTTTATTGGTGCGGACGTTTCACACCTTAACCTACATAAAACTTTCTGCATTCCGCACGGCGGTGGTGGGCCGGGTATGGGACCGATCGGTGTGAAAGCGCATCTGGCTCCGTTTGTACCGGGTCATAGCGTGGTGCAAATCGAAGGCATGTTAACCCGTCAGGGCGCGGTTTCTGCGGCACCGTTCGGTAGCGCCTCTATCCTGCCAATCAGCTGGATGTACATCCGCATGATGGGCGCAGAAGGGCTGAAAAAAGCAAGCCAGGTGGCAATCCTCAACGCCAACTATATTGCCAGCCGCATGCAGGATGCCTTCCCAGTGCTGTATACCGGTCGCGACGGTCGCGTGGCGCACGAATGTATTCTCGATATTCGCCCGCTGAAAGAAGAAACCGGCATCAGCGAGCTGGATATTGCCAAGCGCCTGATCGACTACGGTTTCCACGCGCCGACGATGTCGTTCCCGGTGGCGGGTACGCTGATGGTTGAACCGACTGAATCTGAAAGCAAAGTGGAACTGGATCGCTTTATCGACGCGATGCTGGCTATCCGCGCAGAAATTGACCAGGTGAAAGCCGGTGTCTGGCCGCTGGAAGATAACCCGCTGGTGAACGCGCCGCACATTCAGAGCGAACTGGTCGCCGAGTGGGCGCATCCGTACAGCCGTGAAGTTGCGGTATTCCCGGCAGGTGTGGCAGACAAATACTGGCCGACGGTGAAACGTCTGGATGATGTTTACGGTGACCGTAACCTGTTCTGTTCCTGCGTACCGATTAGCGAATACCAGTAATTTACTGGTTCGACTATCTTCTAAAGGCGCTTCGGCGCCTTTTTAGCTTGTTAATAAAGTGCGCTTTGTGTCTCGGATGAAGCGTAAATATAAAATCCTGGAGTTCAATATATGACAGGAGCGCCAGGCCTGATGAGCGGGGCGCATCAGGCACATCGGGTAATTAAAGCTTCTCGCCGTTGCTGGCAATCACCTCTTTGTACCAGTTAAAGCTCTTCTTACGTGAACGCGACATATCGCCAGTACCGTCGTCATGTTTATTCACATAGATAAAGCCGTAGCGTTTGCTGTACTGCCCGGTGGTGAACGACACGCAGTCGATGCAGCCCCACGGCGTGTAGCCCATCAGATCTACGCCATCGTAAGTCACCGCTTTTTTCATCTCTTCAATATGGGCGCGCAGGTAGTCAATGCGGTAGTCGTCGTTGATGCTGCCATCTTCTTCCACTTTGTCATAAGCGCCAAAACCGTTTTCGACAATAAACAGCGGCTTCTGGTAACGCTCATACAGTTCGCAAAGCGCGTAACGCAGACCCACAGGGTCAATCTGCCAGCCCCAGTCAGACGCTTTAACATACGGGTTCGGTACGCTGCCTTCAAAACCAGATATCGCATCGCCGGTGCCGCCTTCGGCCTTCACTGCGTTGGTCATGTAATAGCTGAAACCAAGATAATCGCAGGTGCCTTCGCGCAGTACATCCAGATCGCCGTCTTCCATTTTGATGTTAAATCCGCGACGCTCCCACTCGTTCAACACATAGGACGGGTAATAGCCGCGTAGCTGCACATCGGTAAAGACGTAACGTTCGCGCATCGACTCCTGAGCGAACATCACATCGTCCGGGTTACAGGAGTAGGGATACAGCGGCACCATCGCCAGCATACAGCCGACTTTCATCTCCGGGTTAATGCGACGCGCTGCTTTCACCGCCAGGGCGCTGGCGACAAACTGGTGATGCAGCACCTGGTACATCGTCTCTTCCGGGTTTTCATGCTCGGTATACACCACGCCGGAGCAGCAGTAACCGAACAGCGGTGCACGCCAGTTACGCTGGTTGTTAATTTCGTTGAAGGTCATCCAGTATTTGACTTTATGCTTATAGCGTTCAAACACCACTTCCGCGAAACGGACAAAGAAATCAACCACTTTACGGTTGGTCCAGCTACCGTATTGCTGCACCAGATGCAGCGGCATTTCAAAGTGGGAGAGGGTGATCACCGGTTCGATGTTGTATTTCAGCAGTTCATCGAACATATCATCGTAGAACTTCAGCCCTTCTTCGTTTGGCTGAGCTTCATCGCCTTTTGGAAAAATGCGCGTCCAGGCGATGGAAGTCCGAAAACATTTGAAGCCCATTTCGGCAAATAGCTTGATGTCTTCCTTGTAGTGACCATAAAAATCAACGGCTTCATGGTTTGGATAGTATTTGCCGGGCAAGACTTCTTTGGTTATTTCGCGCGGCACGCCGTGTGCGCCACCGGTCAGTACGTCACAAATACTCGGCCCTTTGCCGCCTTTGTTCCAGCCGCCTTCGACCTGATGAGCGGCAACTGCGCCGCCCCATAAGAAATCTTTCGGTAAGGTGAGTTTTTTCACTATCATAGGCTCCAGATGAGTCAATTCTTACAGGAAATAGTACCATGCAGCCAAACGACATCACTTTTTTTCAACGTTTCCAGGATGACATTCTGGCTGGGCGTAAAACCATCACCATCCGCGACGAGTCTGAATCGCACTTCAAAACGGGTGATGTGCTTCGTGTCGGGCGTTTTGAAGATGACGGTTATTTTTGCACGATTGAAGTCACCGCAACCTCAACCGTAACGCTGGATACGCTGACGGAAAAACATGCAGAGCAGGAAAATATGACCCTGACTGAACTGAAAAAGGTCATTGCCGACATCTATCCCGGTCAGACACAGTTTTATGTGATTGAATTTAAATGTCTTTAAATTGAACTCACGCCTGTTAGTTGAAATTTCGCATTTAATTTCATGATTTTTAGGAGATTAGTCTCAAATCAGAATTTATTTTAGCTAACAGGTGTTCACTGGAACTATTCTCAGTTACGCTGGAGAGGTATACATGTGCGTGTACGTTTCTCCGGAGTAAGTTATGGTTCAGAAGCCCCTCATTAAGCAGGGATATTCGCTGGCAGAGGAAATTGCCAACAGCGTCAGTCACGGCATTGGGTTGGTGTTTGGTATCGTTGGGCTGGTGTTGCTACTGGTTCAGGCGGTGGATCTCAATGCCAGCGCCACAGCGATAACCAGCTACAGCCTCTATGGCGGCAGTATGATCCTGCTGTTCCTCGCTTCGACGCTCTATCACGCCATTCCTCATCAACGGGCAAAAATGTGGCTGAAGAAATTTGACCATTGCGCTATTTACCTGTTGATTGCTGGAACCTACACGCCGTTTTTGCTGGTGGGGCTGGATTCTCCGTTAGCGCGCGGGTTGATGATTGTTATCTGGAGCCTGGCATTGCTGGGGATTCTGTTCAAACTGACCATCGCGCACCGATTCAAAATTTTATCTCTGGTGACTTATCTGGCGATGGGCTGGCTGTCGCTGGTGGTAATTTATGAAATGGCAGTTAAGCTCGCGGCGGGCAGCGTTACCTTACTGGCGGTAGGCGGCGTGGTTTATTCGCTCGGGGTGATTTTCTACGTCTGCAAACGCATTCCATACAACCATGCCATCTGGCACGGCTTCGTGCTCGGCGGTAGTGTGTGCCACTTTCTGGCGATCTATTTGTATATTGGGCAGGCGTAATGGGTATGCCTTTGTAGGCCTGATAAGACGCGCCAGCGTCGCATCAGGCGATAAATGCCTGATGCGACACAGAGATTTACTCTTCGAGCGAATACGGCAGCGGCTCGATATGCAATGTATTCGCATCGTCACGCACGCGGAAGATGCTGTCCGGTTCCATATCGTTATTCATGACGACCTGTACCACGACCTGACCATCTTCCAGTTTTACCGCAGCCAGCACCGTACCGGTGCGACGCCAGTTCTCGCCCATTTTCAGCTCTAAATCTTCACCAGCTTCCGGCAGTCGGCTGGCGCTACCTGCCAGCAACCAGAGCGCACGTTTATTGGCACCACGGAATTTTGCTCGCGCCACCATCTCTTGTCCGGTATAACAGCCTTTCTTAAAGCTGATACCGCCCAGCGCCTGGAGATTGGTCGCCTGTGGGATAAACTGCCCGCTGTTCGCGGCATCAATCACCGGGAAACCCGCTTGAATGTTTAATGCCAGCCACTGTTGGCTATTGTTCAGTTCCGCTTCACCGCGCAGTTTATCGGTCAGCATATTGGCAGTAGCTTCATCGGTTACGATCAGGAAACGTTCTGCCGGGTGTTCAAACCATAGCAAAGTGGTCGCGCCTTCTTTAACTACCTGTTTTTCTCTCGAAGGTAGTTCACTAAAGAGATTGGCCAGTGCGGCGCGCGCCTGAAAACCGGCAACACCAAGCAGCACACGCTCGTCGTCTGGCGCGATGGTCACTTTAGAGAATACCGCATATTTTTTCAGTTCAGTCAGCTGCGGTTCACGCACGCTGCGCCGTTCAATCCACGCAAAGCCATCGCCGTCGCGGAACAGACGTAAATTGCTCCACATTTTACCTTTGGCGTCGCAATGGGCGGCGAGCAGGTGCTGATTTTCTGTCATCTGGCTGACATCTGCTGTCACCTGGCCCTGCATATATTTTTCGCTGTCCGCGCCAGTAATGGTGGCAAGCGCCCAGTCATCAAGCGTCATCAGCGTCAGCGGTAAACGGGCAGAAGCCGTAGGCTGACGTGGAGGAAAAGGTGTAAAAGCCATAATAGAGTCCTGAGTTGCTTAACGGCGTATTAATAACTAATGGTAAAAGAGCTATGAGGCAATGCAAGTGCTTTCACTACGCGATCTGTGCCTTCTGCGAGGCGACTTCCAAAAAAATGAAGCCCTTGAATTGTTGTGAATTAATTTCGCGATCGCGATTGTGTTTACTGATATTCCCGTAAAAGAAGTCGAAAAACACGTTACAATAGCGGGGTACTGGATTTTCGTGAGACAGGAAGAAGATGGACATTAACAACAAAGCCCGCATTCATTGGGCATGCCGCCGTGGTATGCGCGAACTCGATATTTCAATCATGCCGTTTTTCGAACATGAGTACGACAGCTTAAGCGATGACGAAAAACGCATCTTTATTCGTCTGCTGGAATGTGACGATCCAGACCTGTTTAACTGGCTGATGAATCACGGTAAACCGGCCGATGCAGAACTGGAAATGATGGTCCGACTCATCCAGACACGGAACCGGGAACGTGGTCCTGTGGCAATCTGATTTGCGCGTCTCCTGGCGCGCACAGTGGCTTTCCTTGCTGATTCATGGGCTGGTTGCCGCTGTTATTTTA
This sequence comes from Escherichia sp. Lx600-2, assembly GCF_036662595.1. Taxonomy (NCBI): domain Bacteria; kingdom Pseudomonadati; phylum Pseudomonadota; class Gammaproteobacteria; order Enterobacterales; family Enterobacteriaceae; genus Escherichia; species Escherichia sp. Lx600-2. The sequence goes on from NZ_JAYQWM010000006.1 coordinate 78,734, forward strand.
CTCATGCCCTGGCCGCTCAGTTACACCCCGTTATGGATGGTGTTACTTTCGCTGGTGGTGTTTGATTGCGTTCGCAGCCAGCGGCGTATTAATGCTCGCCAGGGGGAAATTCGCTTGTTGATGGACGGGCGTTTGCGTTGGCAAGGGCAGGAGTGGAGCATCGTCAAAGCACCGTGGATGATTAAGAGCGGCATGATGCTGCGTTTACGTTCTGATGGCGGTAAACGGCAACATTTATGGCTGGCAGCCGACAGCATGGACGAAGCCGAATGGCGGGATTTACGGCGGATTTTGTTGCAACAAGAGACGCAAAGATAAAGATGACGGCAAAGCATATGCGCTAAGCCGTCAGTGACATCAGGCGTAATGCTCTGCCATTTCGTTGAGGATTTGTTCGCACCAGCTCTGAATACGCTCGTCACTAAGGTCATACTGGTTAGTTTCGTCCAGCGCCAGCCCCACGAACAGTTGCCCATCAGCAATCACCGGTTTCGGGCTGGTAAATTCATATCCTTCCGTTGGCCAGTAGCCGACGAACTTCACGCCTTTGGTCGAGAGTTTGTCATGCAGCATACCGAGCGCATCGAGGAACCACTCGCCGTATCCCAGTTGATCGCCAAGCCCATACAGCGCAACAATTTTACCTTCGAGGTTCAGGTCGTCGAGCTGATCCCAGACGGCTTCCCAGTCTTCCTGGATTTCACCAAAATCCCAGGTCGGGATACCCAGAATGAGCACATCGTACTGCTCCATTAATTTCGGGGAGTCGTCCTTGAGGTTATGTAAGGTCACCAGTTCTGGGCCGATAATATCGCGGATTTTTTCTGCCGCCATTTCGGTGTAACAGGTGCTGGAACCGTAAAAAAGACCCATATTCATAACGTAAGCTTCTCGATTCTGCTGTGGCTTTTGCGGCTAGTGTATCAGAATCGCTTTAGTCACGGCACAATAAGGCATAATGGATCAAATGAGTGACCATAAGGGGCGCTAGTGAAACAGGATCTGGCACGCATCGAGCAGTTTCTTGATGCTCTGTGGCTGGAAAAAAATCTGGCTGAAAATACGTTGAACGCTTACCGTCGCGATCTGTCAATGATGGTGGAGTGGTTGCATCACCGCGGGTTGACGCTGGCGACGGCGCAAAGTGACGATTTGCAGGCATTACTGGCAGAACGGCTGGAGGGCGGGTATAAAGCCACCAGCTCAGCGCGTTTGCTGAGTGCAGTGCGCCGATTGTTCCAGTATCTTTATCGCGAAAAGTTTCGTGAAGACGATCCCAGTGCGCATCTCGCTTCACCGAAATTGCCCCAGCGTTTGCCAAAAGATTTAAGCGAAGCGCAGGTTGAACGTTTATTACAGGCACCATTAATTGATCAGCCACTGGAGCTACGCGATAAAGCCATGCTTGAAGTGTTGTATGCTACCGGGCTGCGTGTCTCTGAACTGGTCGGACTGACAATGAGTGATATCAGCCTGCGTCAGGGCGTAGTGCGGGTCATTGGTAAAGGCAACAAAGAGCGCCTGGTACCGTTAGGTGAAGAGGCGGTTTACTGGCTGGAAACCTATCTGGAACATGGGCGTCCGTGGCTGCTGAATGGTGTGTCAATTGACGTGTTGTTTCCCAGCCAGCGTGCGCAGCAGATGACGCGACAGACCTTCTGGCACCGTATTAAACATTATGCCGTGCTGGCGGGTATCGACAGCGAAAAGCTGTCACCGCATGTGTTGCGCCACGCTTTTGCCACTCATTTATTAAATCATGGTGCGGATTTACGCGTGGTGCAGATGCTACTGGGCCACAGCGATCTTTCCACCACGCAAATTTATACGCATGTCGCTACCGAGCGTCTGCGGCAACTTCATCAACAGCATCACCCGCGGGCGTGATGTCTGAAAAGAACGGGAAGATTTATGAAGAAAGGTTTTATGTTGTTTACTTTGTTAGCGGCGTTTTCAGGCTTTGCTCAGGCTGATGACGCGGCAATTCAACAAACGTTAGCCAAAATGGGCATCAAAAGCAGCGATATTCAGCCCGCGCCCGTAGCTGGCATGAAGACAGTTCTGACTAACAGCGGTGTGTTGTACATCACCGATGATGGTAAACATATCATTCAGGGGCCAATGTATGACGTTAGCGGCACGGCTCCGGTCAATGTCACCAATAAGATGCTGTTAAAGCAGTTGAATGCGCTTGAAAAAGAGATGATCGTTTATAAAGCGCCGCAGGAAAAACACATCATCACCGTGTTTACTGATATTACCTGTGGTTACTGCCACAAACTGCATGAGCAAATGGCAGACTACAACGCGCTGGGGATCACCGTGCGTTATCTTGCTTTCCCGCGCCAGGGGCTGGATAGCGATGCTGAGAAAGAAATGAAAGCTATCTGGTGTGCGAAAGACAAAAACAAAGCGTTTGATGATGTGATGGCAGGTAAAAGCGTCGCACCAGCCAGTTGCGACGTGGATATTGCCGACCATTACGCACTTGGCGTCCAGCTTGGCGTTAGCGGTACTCCGGCAATTGTGCTGAGCAATGGCACACTTGTTCCGGGTTACCAGCCGCCGAAAGAGATGAAAGAATTCCTCGACGAACACCAAAAAATGACCAGCGGTAAATAATTCGCGTGAAACAACAGATACAACTTCGTCGCCGTGAAGTCGATGAAACGGCAGACTTGCCCGCTGAATTGCCTCCCTTGCTGCGCCGTTTATACGCCAGCCGGGGAGTACGCAGTGCGCAAGAACTGGAACGCAGTGTTAAAGGTATGCTGCCCTGGCAGCAACTGAGCGGTGTCGAAAAGGCCGTTGAGATCCTTTACAACGCCTTTCGCGAAGGAACGCGGATTATTGTGGTCGGTGATTTCGACGCCGACGGTGCCACCAGCACGGCTCTAAGCGTGCTGGCGATGCGCTCGCTTGGTTGCAGCGATATCGACTACCTGGTACCAAACCGTTTCGAAGACGGTTACGGCTTAAGCCCGGAAGTGGTCGATCAGGCCCATGCCCGTGGCGCGCAGTTAATTGTCACGGTGGATAACGGTATTTCCTCCCATGCGGGGGTTGAGCACGCTCGCTCGTTGGGCATCCCGGTTATTGTTACCGATCACCATTTGCCAGGCGACACATTACCCGCGGCGGAAGCGATCATTAACCCTAACTTGCGCGACTGTAATTTCCCGTCGAAATCACTGGCAGGCGTGGGTGTGGCGTTTTATCTGATGCTGGCGCTGCGCACCTTTTTGCGCGATCAGGGCTGGTTTGATGAGCGTAACATCGCAATTCCTAACCTGGCAGAACTGCTGGATCTGGTCGCGCTGGGGACAGTGGCGGACGTCGTGCCGCTGGACGCTAATAATCGCATTCTGACCTGGCAGGGGATGAGTCGCATCCGAGCCGGAAAGTGCCGTCCAGGGATTAAAGCGCTGCTTGAAGTGGCAAACCGTGATGCACAAAAACTCGCCGCCAGCGATTTAGGTTTTGCGCTGGGGCCACGTCTCAATGCTGCCGGACGACTGGACGATATGTCCGTCGGTGTGGCGCTCTTGCTGTGCGACAACATCGGCGAAGCGCGCGTGCTGGCAAATGAACTCGATGCGCTAAACCAGACGCGAAAAGAGATCGAACAAGGAATGCAGGTTGAAGCCCTGACCCTGTGCGAGAAACTGGAGCGCAGCCGTGACACGCTACCCGGCGGGCTGGCAATGTATCACCCCGAATGGCATCAGGGGGTTGTCGGTATTCTGGCTTCCCGTATTAAAGAGCGTTTTCACCGTCCGGTTATCGCCTTTGCGCCCGCGGGTGATGGTACGCTGAAAGGTTCTGGTCGCTCCATTCAGGGGCTGCATATGCGTGATGCGCTGGAGCGATTAGACACACTCTACCCTGGCATGATGCTGAAGTTTGGCGGTCATGCGATGGCGGCGGGTTTGTCGCTGGAAGAGGATAAATTCGAACTCTTTCAACAACGGTTTGGCGAACTGGTTACTGAGTGGCTGGACCCTTCGCTATTGCAAGGCGAAGTGGTGTCAGACGGTCCGTTAAGCCCGGCCGAAATGACCATGGAAGTGGCGCAGCTGCTGCGCGATGCTGGCCCGTGGGGGCAGATGTTCCCGGAGCCGCTGTTTGACGGTCATTTCCGTCTGCTGCAACAGCGGCTGGTGGGCGAACGTCATTTGAAAGTCATGGTCGAACCGGTCGGCGGCGGTCCGCTGCTGGATGGTATTGCTTTTAATGTCGATACCGCCCTCTGGCCGGATAACGGCGTGCGCGAAGTGCAACTGGCTTACAAGCTCGATATCAACGAGTTTCGCGGCAACCGCAGCCTGCAAATTATCATCGACAATATCTGGCCAATTTAGCGTCATCTTCTCTATAAAAAAGAGCGTGGATTGGGTACAATCCCGCTCTTATCACCGCATTTTGACTAGCTCAATAAAAGAAATCAGACCATGTTTGAAATTAATCCGGTAAATAATCGCATTCAGGACCTCACGGAACGCTCCGACGTTCTTAGGGGGTATCTTTGACTACGACGCCAAGAAAGAGCGTCTGGAAGAAGTAAACGCCGAGCTGGAACAGCCGGATGTCTGGAACGAACCCGAACGCGCACAGGCGCTGGGTAAAGAGCGTTCCTCCCTCGAAGCCGTTGTCGACACCCTCGACCAAATGAAACAGGGACTGGAAGATGTTTCTGGTCTGCTGGAACTGGCTGTAGAAGCTAACGACGAAGAAACCTTTAACGAAGCCGTTGCTGAACTCGACGCCCTGGAAGAAAAACTAGCGCAGCTTGAGTTCCGCCGTATGTTCTCTGGCGAATATGACAGCGCCGACTGCTACCTCGATATTCAGGCGGGGTCTGGCGGTACGGAAGCACAGGACTGGGCGAGCATGCTTGAGCGTATGTATCTGCGCTGGGCAGAATCGCGTGGTTTCAAAACTGAAATCATCGAAGAGTCGGAAGGTGAAGTGGCGGGTATTAAATCCGTGACTATCAAAATCTCCGGCGATTACGCTTACGGCTGGCTGCGTACAGAAACCGGCGTTCACCGCCTGGTGCGTAAAAGCCCGTTTGACTCCGGCGGTCGTCGCCATACGTCGTTCAGCTCCGCGTTTGTTTACCCGGAAGTCGATGACGATATTGATATCGAAATCAACCCGGCGGATCTGCGCATTGACGTTTATCGCGCGTCCGGCGCGGGCGGTCAGCACGTTAACCGTACCGAATCTGCGGTGCGTATTACTCACATCCCAACCGGGATCGTGACCCAGTGCCAGAACGACCGTTCCCAGCACAAGAACAAAGACCAGGCCATGAAGCAGATGAAAGCGAAGCTTTATGAACTGGAGATGCAGAAGAAAAATGCCGAGAAACAGGCGATGGAAGATAACAAATCCGACATCGGCTGGGGCAGCCAGATTCGTTCTTATGTCCTTGATGACTCCCGCATTAAAGATCTGCGCACCGGGGTAGAAACCCGCAACACGCAGGCCGTGCTGGACGGCAGCCTGGATCAATTTATCGAAGCAAGTTTGAAAGCAGGGTTATGAGGAACCAACATGTCTGAACAACACGCACAGGGCGCTGACGCGGTAGTCGATCTTAACAATGAACTGAAAACGCGTCGTGAGAAGCTGGCGAACCTGCGCGAGCAGGGGATTGCCTTCCCGAACGATTTCCGTCGCGATCATACCTCTGACCAATTGCACGCAGAATTCGACGGCAAAGAGAACGAAGAACTGGAAGCGCTGAACATCGAAGTCGCCGTTGCTGGCCGCATGATGACCCGTCGTATTATGGGTAAAGCGTCTTTCGTTACCCTGCAGGACGTTGGCGGTCGCATTCAGCTGTACGTTGCCCGTGACGATCTGCCGGAAGGCGTTTACAACGAGCAGTTCAAAAAATGGGACCTCGGCGACATCCTCGGCGCGAAAGGTAAACTGTTCAAAACCAAAACCGGCGAACTGTCTATCCACTGTACCGAGCTGCGTCTACTGACCAAAGCACTGCGTCCGCTGCCGGATAAATTCCACGGCTTGCAGGATCAGGAAGCGCGCTATCGTCAGCGTTATCTGGATCTCATCTCTAACGATGAATCCCGTAACACCTTTAAAGTGCGCTCGCAGATCCTCTCTGGTATTCGCCAGTTCATGGTGAACCGCGGCTTTATGGAAGTTGAAACGCCGATGATGCAGGTGATCCCAGGCGGTGCCGCTGCGCGTCCGTTTATCACCCACCATAACGCGCTGGATCTCGACATGTACCTGCGTATCGCGCCGGAACTGTACCTCAAGCGTCTGGTGGTTGGTGGATTCGAGCGTGTATTCGAAATCAACCGTAACTTCCGTAACGAAGGTATTTCCGTACGTCATAACCCAGAGTTCACCATGATGGAACTCTATATGGCTTACGCAGATTACAAAGATCTGATTGAGCTGACCGAATCGCTGTTCCGTACTCTGGCACAGGATATTCTCGGTAAGACGGAAGTGACCTACGGCGACGTGACGCTGGACTTCGGTAAACCGTTCGAAAAACTGACCATGCGTGAAGCGATCAAGAAATATCGCCCGGAAACCGACATGGCGGATCTGGACAACTTCGACTCTGCAAAAGCGATTGCTGAATCTATCGGTATCCACGTTGAGAAGAGCTGGGGTCTGGGCCGTATCGTTACCGAGATCTTCGAAGAAGTGGCAGAAGCACATCTGATTCAGCCGACCTTCATTACTGAATATCCGGCAGAAGTTTCTCCGCTGGCGCGTCGTAACGACGTTAACCCGGAAATCACAGACCGCTTTGAGTTCTTCATTGGTGGTCGTGAAATCGGTAACGGCTTTAGCGAGCTGAATGACGCGGAAGATCAGGCGCAACGCTTCCTGGATCAGGTTGCCGCGAAAGACGCAGGTGACGACGAAGCGATGTTCTACGATGAAGATTACGTTACCGCACTGGAACATGGCTTACCGCCGACAGCAGGTCTGGGGATTGGCATCGACCGTATGGTAATGCTGTTCACCAACAGCCATACCATCCGCGACGTTATTCTGTTCCCGGCGATGCGTCCGGTGAAATAAGCATTACGTTATGCTCACAACCCCGGCAAATGTCGGGGTTTTTTATTTAAGCTGGGTAAATGCAGATAATCGTATTCTGGCTTCGCGATTTGTCGCCTGCATCACCATCCACGGACTGAACGCCCATGGCGTGGCATCAATACCGCGTAATACATCAGCTAAATCACACCATTGATAATCCATCACTTCATCATCGTTGATCTGTAACGCACTGGTGGTGCGTGCGGCAAATACCGGACACACTTCATTTTCCACAATGCCATTCGGATCGGTGGCGCGATAGCGAAAGTCAGGATAGATAGATTCAGGAGGCGTAATTTCCACGCCAAGCTCATAACGGCAACGGCGGATCACCGCGTCTTCGTTGCTTTCTCCCAGTTGTGGGTGCCCACAAACCGAGTTAGTCCACACGCCAGGCCATGCTTTTTTGCTCAGAGCGCGACGGGTAACTAATAATTGTCCTTTGGCATTAAACAGCCAACTGGAGAACGCGAGATGTAAGCGGGTGTCTGCCGTGTGTGCGGCATACTTTTCCAGCGTACCCGTGGGAACTCCCTGTGCATTCAATAAAATGACGTGTTCCGTTTGCATAATTTCTCACATGTAATTCTGATCACTCATCATTATAGATAATTGAAGAGTGAAATGATTAACCAAGTGAGCGTTTATCGACAACCGCCCGTTTTGAGCGGATGTCGACAGGTAAAAACCATTTAAAAAAGTAGCATCATATATTTGAAGCGACTTTCAATGGCCATTGCAACACAGTCAGAAATGACAGGAATAGAGAGAGTAAAAAGCAACAGCAGACTGAATATAGCGCGCATTAAAAAACTCATATTATTCTCCATGCTCATTTTTCTTCAGCTTGCGCATCAGAAGCCACATACGTACTGTCCTGACTTTTAAATCTTTATCAGAGACGGATTCCTTCACCAGGTCAGCATGATGCTGATAGCCATTAAAGAAGACATTCAGCACAACGGCGCTAAGGGTTGCGAGCATAATGCCGCTATGTAGCAGCGGTTGCAGTACGGCCGGTAACTTAGAAAAGAAATCGTGAGAGAGCGTCGGAGTCATGCCAACGCCGAGACTGATCGCCACAATATAGAGGTTGTAACGGTTGGTGGTGTAGTTACAGCTCGACAGAATTCGAATCCCTGTCGCCAGTACCATGCCGAACATCACCAGACCAGCGCCGCCCAGCACAAATTGCGGAATGGAGGCTACCAGCACCGCCATTTTTGGCACCATGCCAAACAGGATTAATATAATTCCCGAAGAAATACACACCCAGCGGCTATGAACGCGCGTCACGCTAACCAGGCCAACGTTTTGAGAAAATGACGTATGGGGGAAGCTGTTAAACGTTCCGCCTATCATTGTCCCTACGCCATCGACACGCAGCCCGCGAATAATATCGTGCGAAGAGAGTTTACGACCGACTATTTCACCCAGTGCCAGGAACATCCCCATCGACTCGATAAACACGATGATTAACACGGCAGTCATGGTCAGAATGGAAACGGGATCGAAAATCGGCATACCAAACGACATCGGCGTAACAATCGCAAACCACGAGGCATCATGTAGCCCGGATAAATTGACTTCATTCATCATCCACGAAAGTAAAAAGCCAAATACAATCCCCAGTAATACGGCGACGTTGGACATAAATCCTTTCGCATAGCGAGTAATGAGCAAGATAAAAATTAAGACGGCAAAGGAGATACCTAAATAAACGGGATTACCATATTGCGGATTCCCTTTACCTCCGGCGGCCCAGTCAATACCCACCTGAATGATGCTAAGTCCGATAGAAGTAATAACCACACCGGTAACCAGTGGCGGGAATAAAGGCATCAAGCGACCGATAAGTGGCGCTAATAATGTGGTGATAAAACCCGCGGCGATAGTGGCACCAAATATCCCCAGCAGGCCGATATCCGGGTTCATCCCAATGGCTATCATTGGTGTTACAGCAGCAAAGGTCACCGACATAATCACCGGCAGGCGGATCCCCATAAAGCGGCCGATACCGATACATTGCAATAATGTGACGATCCCGCAGCAAAAGAGATCCGAGCTAATGAGCATCGCAATAGCTTCTTTTGAGAGGCCCAGTCGGTCACCAATCATAAGAGGAACAGCGACTGCACCTGCGTACATGACAAGGACGTGTTGCAGACCGAGTATGATCAGCTTTCCTGGTGATAATATGCGGTCAACCTCATCAGTTGGGCGGTCTTGCCCAGAAGATGAGGGAAGTTGGGAATCTATGGCGCTCATCAGTGTTTCTCCTTTCGCCCGCCAGAGTAAAAAGCAACCGTTTACGTTAATGAAACTGTCTAAACACATGCTCGTGGAGTGCCAGTTTTTGCGAGGAAGGGGAGTTAGAGACAGGAATTGCGGAGGCAATCACATAATCGTGCTTAAACCACGAAAATGACAAGAGAACCTGACAATGGAATTATCTGTAATTTTCTCATATTGATATTTCATTAATCATTCTGGCATGTCGCACTCTCGCATTTAATCGTTTTTATCTGGATAGCGCTCTTTTGATCGGCAATGTTGAAATAATGAAAGCGGCATAGATTGAGGGGCAATAATTTGAACTCAGTCGCAAAATTATAATTAAAACGGTCATGCTACCTAATATATGCCCGTTTATTGCATCGCGAAATTTGAGAAGACATAACTCATTAAATGAAAGGGATGCAAATGAATAAGTTTATCGCTGCTGAAGCTGCGGAATGTATAGGCTGTCATGCTTGTGAAATTGCCTGTGCGGTGGCACACAATCAAGAAAACTGGCCGCTGAGTCACAGTGACTTTCGACCACGTATCCACGTTGTAGGGAAAGGCCTGGCTGCGAATCCGGTGGCCTGCCATCACTGCAACAATGCCCCTTGCGTTACGGCTTGTCCGGTTAATGCTCTGACTTTCCAGTCCGATAGCGTACAACTGGACGAGCAAAAATGTATTGGTTGTAAAAGATGCGCAATCGCTTGCCCCTTTGGCGTCGTTGAGATGGTCGATACGATTGCGCAGAAATGCGACCTTTGTAAACAGCGCAGTTCCGGCACGCAAGCCTGTATTGAAGTTTGCCCAACACAGGCGTTACGACTGATGGACGATAAAGGGTTACAGCAGATAAAGGTGGCCCGCCAGCGCAAAACGGCAGCAGGAAAAGCGTCATCAGACGCTCAGCCATCTCGCAGTGCAGCGTTGCTCCCCGTTAACTCGCGTAAAGGCGCAGATAAAATTTCAGCAAGTGAACGGAAAAACCACTTTGGCGAAATCTATTGCGGGCTGGATCCACAACAAGCGACTTATGAGAGTGACCGCTGTGTTTATTGTGCCGAAAAAGCTAACTGCAACTGGCATTGCCCGCTGCATAACGCTATTCCGGATTACATCCGTCTGGTACAGGAAGGAAAGATTATTGAAGCGGCAGAACTTTGCCACCAGACCAGTTCCTTACCAGAAATCTGCGGCAGGGTATGTCCACAGGACCGTCTTTGTGAAGGCGCATGTACTTTGAAAGATCACTCTGGCGCAGTCTCTATCGGTAATCTGGAACGCTACATCACCGATACCGCGCTGGCGATGGGCTGGCGTCCCGATGTCAGCAAAGTTGTTCCCCGTAGCGAAAAAGTGGCGGTGATTGGCGCTGGACCAGCAGGGTTAGGGTGTGCTGATATTCTGGCGCGCGCAGGAGTTCAGGTTGATGTCTTTGATCGCCATCCAGAAATTGGCGGTATGCTGACTTTTGGCATACCTCCTTTCAAACTCGATAAAACGGTATTAAGCCAGCGGCGAGAGATATTCACCGCAATGGGAATCGACTTTCATCTTAACTGTGAAATTGGCCGCGATATTACCTTTAGCGATTTAACTTCTGAATATGATGCAGTTTTCATCGGCGTGGGGACTTACGGGATGATGCGAGCAGATCTGCCGCATGAAGATGCGCCCGGTGTCATTCAGGCTCTACCGTTCCTGACTGCCCATACCCGCCAGCTCATGGGATTGCCGGAGTCTGAAGAGTATCCGCTGACGGACGTGGAAGGTAAGCGAGTCGTGGTATTGGGCGGTGGCGATACGACAATGGATTGTTTGCGGACTTCCATCCGCCTCAATGCCGCCAGCGTGACCTGCGCGTATCGTCGTGATGAAGTCAGTATGCCGGGCTCGCGCAAAGAGGTGGTCAATGCGCGCGAGGAAGGTGTCGAGTTTCAATTCAATGTTCAGCCGCAATATATCGCTTGTGACGAAGATGGGCGTTTAACTGCGGTGGGCCTGATTCGTACCGCCATGGGTGAGCCGGGGCCGGATGGTCGCCGTCGTCCTCGTCCGGTTGCGGGTTCAGAGTTTGAATTGCCCGCCGATGTTCTCATTATGGCCTTTGGTTTCCAGGCGCATGCCATGCCGTGGTTGCAGGGCAGCGGAATTAAACTCGATAAATGGGGCCTGATTCAAACCGGCGACGTTGGGTATTTACCTACCCAGACGCATCTGAAAAAAGTCTTTGCTGGTGGGGATGCAGTTCATGGCGCGGATCTGGTTGTCACTGCCATGGCCGCAGGAAGGCAGGCGGCGCGCGATATGTTAACTCTGTTTGATACGAAGGCATCGTGATGAAATCGTTAATTATCGTTAATCCGGCTGACTGTATTGGCTGCCGTACTTGTGAAGTGGCCTGTGTGGTCGCTCACCCTTCAGAACAGGAGTTGAATGCCGATATCTTTTTACCCCGGCTGAAGGTACAGCGACTGGACTGCATCAGTGCGCCGGTGATGTGCCACCAATGTGAAAACGCCCCTTGTGTTGGCGCTTGCCCCGTGGGGGCGCTGACGATGGGCGAGCAGGTGGTGCAGACCAATTCTGCCCGTTGTATTGGCTGTCAGAGTTGCGTCAGTGCGTGCCCGTTTGGAATGATCACCATTCAGTCGCTGCCGGGGGATACCCGGCAACAAATCGTGAAATGCGATCTCTGTGAACAGCGGGAAGAGGGGCCAGCCTGCGTTGAATCTTGCCCAACACAGGCGCTGCAGTTGCTTACTGAAAGAGAACTCAGGCGAGTCCGCCAGCAGCGTATTGTTGCCAGCGGTGAGAATCCTCTGTGAAAGAAATCTCCGCGCTGAAAGGCGCGGAGAATCTATTAGATTGCCCAACCACCCGCGTAAAATGCGACCAGTGCGGCAGTAATGATCACCGTACCAATATTCAGCTTTTGCCATTCGCGTGCAAAGACGCGGCCTACGACCAGTGTCACAAAGCCCAGCATGATACCGGTAACGATATTACAAGTCAGAACGATGAACACGGCACACACCAGGCCAGCCATAGCGTCAATAAAATCATTGAAATCCAGCTTCGAGACGTTACTTAACATCAGCAAACCTACGTACATCAGAGCGGGTGCAGTGGCGTAACCAGGGATCAAAAATGACAGCGGTGATAAGAACAGAATCAGCAGGAATAACGCCCCCACTACGGTTGCGGTTAACCCTGTTTTACCCCCGGCGGCGGTTCCTGCCGCTGATTCGATATAAACCGCTGCGGGCGCTGCGCCCACCAGGCCGGAGAATATTGAACTTACAGAGTCACTGGTCAGGGCTTTGCCGCCGTTGATGATCTGGTTGTCTTTATCCAACAAATTCGCCTGACCGGCGACGGCACGGATGGTGCCAGTAGCGTCGAACACTGCGGTCATCACCAATGCCAGTACACTCGGAAGTACAGTTGGCTGGAGTGCGCCCATAATATCGAGGCTGAAAATCAGAGACTTACCATCTTCGCCAGTCAGGCTTGGCATCGCCACCAGACCGTGGTATTTCACCGCTGGGTCAAAGATTAAGCCGATGATCGAAATTGCAATAATCACCAACAAGATCCCGCCGGGTACGCGACACTTCTCCAGACCGAAGATGACCGCCAGCCCCAGCAAGCTCATCATCACCGGGAAGGAGGTAAACGCACCGAGCGCCACTGGCAAGCCTTCAATCGGGTTTTTGATAACCATACCCACACCGTTAGCAGCAATCAGCAGCAGAAACAGCCCGATACCGATACCTGTACCGTGAGCGATACCCATCGGCAAATTACGTAAGATCCAGGTACGCACACCGGTTACGGAAATGGCGGTGAAGATGACGCCCATCAGAAATACCGCGCCCAGTGCGACAGGAACGCTAATTTGTTGCCCGAGTACCAGACTGAATGCGGTAAACGCCGTCAAGGAAATCGCGCAACCAATCGCCATTGGCAAATTGGCCCATAATCCCATCAGCAACGAGCCGAAGCCCGCGACCAGACAGGTGGCAACAAACACAGCTGCGGGAGGAAAACCTGCTTTGCCCAGCATTCCCGGAACGACGATAACGGAATAAACCATAGCCAGAAAGGTCGTTAAGCCAGCCAGTACTTCCTGACGAACGGTACTGCCACGAGCGGTAATTTTAAAATAATTATCCAGCGCGCCCTGTGGCTTTGGTGCGTCCGGTGTTTGTAGGATGTCTCCAGACATAATGATGTCCTCACGAGGATGTTAAAGTTTTATTATTAGTTGCGTTCGTACACCAGACGACCATCAACGTAGGTGCGGTAGATCGAACGGTCATCGCCCAACGTCATCATCACGAACAATTTGTCGACTAAAGAAACAGAGTTGTCATAGCGCAGCTGCTGTAGCGGAGTGGCGGTGGGTTCCATCACCACGAAATCAGCCTCTTTGCCAGGTAAAAAGTTGCCAATCAAATCGTCAAGGCCCAGAGATTTCGCTCCGCCGAGCGTGGCCAGGTAAAACGCTTCATATGCCGAGAGGCGATAGCCTTGTAATTGCAACACTTTGTAGGCTTCGTTCAGCGTTTGCAGCATGTTGAAAGTGGTTCCGGCACCGATATCCGTTCCCATGCCCACTTTGACTTTCTTCTGCCATGCTTTTTTCAAGTTGAATAAGCCGCTGCCGAGGTAAAGGTTGGAGGTCGGACAGAAAGCAATGCTGGATTTGGTTTCGCTGAGACGATCCCACTCTTTTTCTTCGAGATGGACGCAGTGAGCAAAGACACAGTTTTTACCGGTCAGGCCGTACTGATGGTAAACATCCAGATAACCATCATGGTCAGGATAAAGCGATTTCACCCAGGCAATTTCATCTTTGTTTTCACAGAGATGGGTATGTACCCACGTATCCGGATATTCCTCTTTCAGGCGTTGCGCCATCGCCATCTGTTCAGGAGAAGAAGTAGGGGCGAAGCGTGGTGTAATCGCATATAGCAGACGACCATTTTTGTGCCAGCGTTCAATCAGTTCTTTGCTTTGGTGATAGCTGCTTTCGGCAGTGTCGAGCAGATAATCCGGTGCGTTACGGTCCATCATCACCTTACCGGCAATCATACGCATATTGATATGACTGGCGGCTTCAAACAGCGCATCAACGGATTGCGGATGAACAGTGCCAAACACCAGCGCCGTGGTGGTTCCGTTACGTAAAAGCTGCTTGATGAAGAACGCCGACATTTCGCGGGCGTACTCTAAATCCTCATAACGACGTTCAGTAGGGAAGGTGTGTTTATTCAACCACTCCAGCAATTGCTCACCATAGGCCCCCACCATTTCACTTTGCGGATAATGGATATGTGTATCGACAAAGCCCGGTACTATCAGTTTGCCGCGATAGTCGCGCACGCGAATGGTGTCAGGAATTTGATGCTTTCCGTTTTCCCATTCGCCAAACCATTCCACTTTTCCCTGTTTAATGAGTAATAAACCATCCTCAATAAACCGCAGCGCAGAGGCAATCTCTTCCGGGTTATCGACCGTACGGGTGACATCAATAAAACTGCCTCGTACCGCTTTTAACGTGTGTTCTCCTGACATCATTGACTCCTTTACTGTTAATCCATCTCTTCCGCTGAGGTAATACCAGGCAGAACGTTTTCCTGTCGGTAGCCACCAGGGAGGATAATATTTAATAAAATCGCAGTTAACCCGCCAGCACAAATAGGGTTTTCAACTAATACATAAATAGAGGCTGGCAATATTTTAAAAATTTCGGGATCGTAGGAGACGCCAAGCCCTAAACCTAAAGAAGTGGCGACAATAAGTGTTTCACGCCGCTTTAATCCGTTGGTGATGATGATGCGAATCCCAGCGATGGCAATCATGGAAAACATCAACGTCATTGCGCCTCCCAGAACTGCCGAGGGAATGGTCGTGAAGAAGCCGCCAATCATCGGAAATAAGCCGAGGATAACCAGCATTACCGCGATGGTTCGCCCGACATAACGTGAAGCGACGCCAGTCATCTGAATAACCCCATTATTTTGCGCAAACGTGGTTAATGGTAATGAACCAACAGCGGAGGCGATAACAGAAACCAGACCATCTGCCAGCACGCCGCCTTTCAGTCGGGACTGATACTCTTCCCCCTGAATGGGGCGGCGGGAAACCATTGCCGTGGCGGTGATATCGCCGACTGCTTCCAGCACGCTAAGCAGATAAATCGTGCCAACCACCAGGAACTGATGGAAGCTAAAACTAAAGCCGTATTTGAACGGATGCGGGATGGTGATTAACGGCAAATTGCGCATACTGCTGAAATCCACCATGCCCAGGCATAACGATGCGATATAGCCGACACATAGCCCAATGGCGATCCCTCCCATGCGTAGCAACGGACTGCGACAGCAGTTAAAGCCGATCACCACAATTAAAACCAATAAACCAACGCCGAGATGTTCGTAATTGCCGAACGTACCGCTGCTTTTGGCTGCAAATCCTCCACCAAAATCGATAATGCCGACTTTAATCAGGCTTAAGCCGATCATCAGTACCACAATACCGCTGACGGTAGGCGTAATAACCCGACGTAAATAGGGCAAGATAAATGAAGATCCGACAACCAGAAATGCGCCAACGAAGGAGACGCCGAGAAGCGACGACATGATTAACTCTTCGTGAAAACCGTCGCTTTTCATGCTGCTGCCCAGCGCAATCATGACCGTAACAAATGAAAAATTGACTGACTGAATTGAGAGTAGGCCAGAACCGACGATGCCGTAGCGGTTTACTTGTAACCAGGTACCAATACCAGAGGCGATCATCGCCATAGAAACAAGATAGGCGGTTGTTTCAGCGGAAAGCTGTAAGGCCGCACCCACGATTAACGCGGGGGTTACCATCGGAACGAAAATTGCCAACAGATGGGTAATGGCACCAACGAGAGCCTGATGAAAGGGAGGGCGATCCTCCAGTTCAAATATAAGGTCAGAACCTGCATGGTTTATATCAGACATCCCTTCACTCCTTTTAAAGTAAATTTGATCATCTGAATTAGTAAAATAAATTCCCACGAATTTGGGGCGCAGGACGCCTTGAGAACGGCTTATCTCATTTTCGCAGTCACTATTTAGTCATCGTTCAAACAGAGAA
Organism: Escherichia sp. Lx600-2; assembly: GCF_036662595.1. NCBI lineage: Bacteria > Pseudomonadati > Pseudomonadota > Gammaproteobacteria > Enterobacterales > Enterobacteriaceae > Escherichia > Escherichia sp. Lx600-2. The sequence continues at coordinate 95,252 of NZ_JAYQWM010000006.1, forward strand.
ACAGGCCGCCGAAGCGGCCATTTATTACTTATATTTTTTCCAGCGCGGTGAGTATTTTCTCCGGTGTGAAATGCCATTCGCGTAACCAGATGCCGCAGGCATCGTGAATTGCGGTAGCAATCGCCGGAGCTGCGCCATTTACACCAATTTCCGAGATCGATTTCGCCCCGAACGGGCCGACTTTATCGTCGCTCGGCACCAACACAGCGCGGAAATCACGCGGAATGTCACCAATTTTCGGTGCGCCGTAACTGCGTAAATCACGCGTTAACGGGTGACCTTCGGCGTCATAAATGATCTCTTCGCTCATACTGTGGCCGATAGCACGCAGGGTGGCCCCGTAGATTTGTCCCAACGCTAACTCTGGATTGACCGGTGTACCGCAGTCCAGCAAGGCGTAGAATTTATCCAGGCGGATTTCACCCGTACGCGTGTTGACGGCAACTTCAGCGAAGTTTGCGCCATACGGGAAAGCGAAATCAGGCGTGATATAACTGCCAGTTCCCACCAGTGAACCAAAGCCGGTGCCGGTTTCGCCTTTATGGGCAATATCCCCGAAACTAACTTCGCCTTTCTTGCCGCGCACGACGCCCGGCGTTGCTAGTTGAACATCTGCCACTGGCTCACCCAACATTTGCGCGCCGTGGAACAGAATTTTCTCCCGCAGATTTTCCGCTGCCAAACGCGCCGCGTTACCCGAGAAGCAAGTACCGGACGAGGCATATGCGCCTTTATCAAACAACGCATGATCGGTATCACCGGAGATAACATGCACGTCCTGCGGTGGGCAGTGCAGCACTTCTGCTGCCAGTTTCGTCACTACAGTATCCAGACCAGTACCAATATCCGCACCGCCAGAATGAACGATAAAGGTGCCGTCCGATTCCAGTTTGATCATGCAGTTAGCCTGATCGATATCCGGGATACCCGATTTCTGCATGATAATGGCGACGCCGCGACCGATGTGCCAGTCACCATTTTGCGGTTTCGGTGACGACCATTGGATCATCTCGCGACCCTGACGCAGGATCTCTTCCAGTGCGCAGCTGGCGGCGGAAGGAACTGAGGTTGGCGCTTTACCTTCACCGATTGCACCGAGAATTTTCAGCTCTTGCCCTTCGTGTACCCGGTTACGTTCGATAATTTCCAGTTGGTCGATCTGTAACTGTTCAGCAAGTTCCGCTAATGCCATGGTGATAGCGAAGTTACCTTTCGGTGCGCCATAACCCTGATAAGCACCATTTGGGCAAATGTTGCTGTAGTAGGTGGTGACCTGGAAATCGACGTTATCGCACGGATATAAGGGCAGCGACAGCGCCGGTCCGTTACACGGTACGGTGAGTGAGTGGTTGCCGTAAGGGCCAGTGTTGGCGCGGAAATCCATCTTCACTGCCGTCAGGCGACCATCTTTTTTCGCTCCCAGTTTGACGGTGACTTTCGCGACGTGACGAGAGGTGTTAGCAATAAACTCTTCTTCACGGGTGTAGCGGAACAGTACCGGACGCCCGGTCACGCAGGTTGCCCATGCGCACACTTCTTCCAGCAGGATGTCCTGTTTGGAACCAAAACCGCCGCCAACTCGCTCTTTAATGACATGAACTTTATGCTGTTTCATGCCCACGAGGCGCGCGACCTGGCGGCGTAAGTGCCATGGTACCTGGGTGGAGGCGTGGATAACCAGACGATCGCCATCCATGCGGGTAAAGCAGATATGTGTTTCAGTCGGGCACTGCTGCGCCTGCGTTGAGTTATAGGTTCGCTCAATGATCACATCGGCATCGGCAAAGCCTTTGTCCATATCGCCAATATGACCATGAATACTGGCGGCGATATTTTTGCGGGGGCGAGAACCGATCGGGAAGTTAATGATCATATGCTCGCCGCGCTGGGCTGCATGGCTGTTATCGTCTTCCAGAGTATCTGGCGCACCAGCAACATACACCACCGGTTCATCGTGCACGACAGGCGCATCTTCCGCCATTGCTTCGTCGATCGACATTACCGGCTTAAGCACTTCATATTCAACGTCGATAAGCTTCAGTGCTTCGAGCGCAATTTCTTCACTTTCTGCGACCACCGCAGCAACACGATCGCCGACGTGACGCATTTTCTTGCCGAACATACGGCGGTCAAGCGGTGACGGTTCCGGCGCGCTCTGCCCCCCCGGGGTATAGTAGATATCCGGGCAATTCAGATAAGTAATAACGTGAACGACGCCCGGTAAGGCTTCAGCTTTGCTGACATCCAGATGAGTAATCAGTGCGTGAGCGTGTGGGCTACGTAACATTTTAATGACGCAGGCGTCAGCCGTTACGCGGTCTTCAACATAGCAGGGCTTCGCCTGCACCATTTTTGCGGCATCAGTTTTAGGATAATGCTTGCCAATGACTTCAAGGTCGTCACGGAAAGTCGGAGCGATATCAATGGTGGCCTGCGGATTATTTTTACGTGCAACCGCCAGTTCAATGACCTGATAGTATTGCTGCCAGCCAGCATCGCGGCTAAACAGACCTGAGAGCGCGTCGTCGATCTCTACGCGGGTAGGTGCGGCGATGCGATCGAGAAGATCTGTGATAATCAGAGCTGCAGCTGGATCGTTATAACCAGACTGCACCACGCCAACATCAACCATTGCCTGTTGAACCAGACTTAACTCGTTCCATTTGCCCAGAGATTCTGCGGTACGAATATCTGCCTTCTCTAACTGTGCGGCAATAAGCAAGGACGCGTTAACGATATTACCGTTAAAGATTATTGCGTCAGAACCGGCAAACCCGAAGCCATCATCACTGTTGCGTACAGAGTGCATTCCCATGTTAAACAATAGCTTTTGCACGTTTTCGCCTGGATTAACGGTTAGCTCCTGAGGCGCGCCATTTAAAGTAAAGTGGATGATCATACGGCTTCCTCCCCAGCCTGTTGGCAGTCGGCATACAGGTCGGCTACCAGAACTCCCGTGATATAGCGTTTATAGGCCACGCTGCCCCGCAAATCTTCCTGCGGGAAAATGGCGTTGGCGACAGCCTGTTCAAGTGCATTGCCTTCCAGATTTTGTTTTTCGATATCGTGCAGACGCAGTGCTTTACTGGCGACGCCATCCAGCGCAATTCGCATACCGTCGTGGTCTGTTATTGCAACGGCTGCCGTCACGACGGTTAAACCTGCCTGAGAACGGCTAATTTTGCGGGTCGCACAGGTGCGATACGGATCTTTAATGATAATTTCGGTTAGCAGGCGATCGCATGGGCAGGTCAGGTAGTCCTCGATTGACAGCGTTTCGCCGTTGCCAAAAACCAGTTCAGCATCCAGTGCCAGCAGGACGGGAAGCAGCACCGACTCTTCCTGCCGGGCGGCGATTTCACCACCAATGGTCGACTGATTACGAACATGGCGTGAGTAAACAAAACCGAGGGCTTCACGCAGCGCTGCAGGAATAAATCGCGCATCACGCAGTGGCTGCAAGCGAGACATTGCGCCAATCCGCAGTGCACCGTTATCCCAGTCAACCCAGTCCAGTTCCAGATCCTGTAAGGAGATGGCAATCTTTTTATCGGTACGGGTTGGTGTAGCATTGAGTTTGCTGCCCCCGGCGAACCAGACGGCTTCATCCTGGTAGCGGCGCTTCAGTTCCAGCGCCTGTTCGACAGAGTCGGGCCTGAAAAATTGTTCAATCATCTTCTTTCCTTATTTAACCCTCTTCCCTGCGGGAAGAGGGCATCTGTCATTTATGCCAGCGCATCCATCCGACGCCACATACTGGCAGCGGCTTTTCTGGCTTGTGCATAAATGGAATCGCAATCGAAGTTAAACTGACGGTCTTCATAGACCATCACACCATTGACCATCACGCTGTGAACGCTGCCTGAGCCCATACCGAAAGCGATATGCCCGGCGATATTGTCTGCCAGCAGCGGCGTCGGCCAGTTGTAATCGCAAATGGTTAAATCAGCTTTGTAACCGGCTTCCAGAAGCCCAAATTTCGCGCCAAAGTTGCGGCTCATCAGTTCGTTACCGTTAGTCAGGGCTTTGGCAAAACTGTCAGGCCACAGCGGACCACCCGCGTCGCGATGTTTAAAGAAGGCAAATTTCATCTCTTCAAACATGTCCGAACCAATGCCATCTGTTCCCAATGCCAGATTGCGGATGTCGCTAAGGTGATGGTTGTAGCCGACATGGTTGTTCATGTTTGAACGGGCGTTATGCACCAGGAACGCATCGCGCTGATTGAGTAGGGCGATGTCATCTTTCGACAAGTACAGCCCATGAGCGACCAGCGTTTTGCTGTCGATGAGATCGAATTGCGCCAGTCGTGCCAGCAGGTCTTTGCCGTACCAGTGGTGACTGTAGGAAACGTCGTAAAGGTCTTCCGCAGCGTGAATATGCAAACCACGGCCTGTGGCTTTCACGGCTTCACGCAGCATCTCCAGACCGGCATCTGGCACGGTAAACGGCGCGTGAGCACCGATATGTGCTTCCACCAGATACGGCTCGGTTGCTGCTTTCTTCGCCTCATCAATCTGACGGGCGAAGCGGATGTTTTCTTCTACACCTTCCTGCAACTCTTTGATGCCGTTGTTACGGTCAGTAGTTTCAAAACAGGTCATCGCGCGCAGGCCAACTTTTAAAAATGCGTCGCGCAATGTGGAGAGCGACCCGCCGATATACGCCGGAGAGGCATGGTGATCGATAACCGATGTACATCCGCTCTTAATCGCTTCCAGGGAACAAATCAGTCCGCTGTAATAGAGCGACTCTTCATCAAGGGCGCGATCGAGCCGCCACCAGAGATTTTTCAGCGTTGAGATGAAATCCGGGCAAGGGGCGATGTTTGCCATAATTCCGCGGGAAAGCCCCGAGTAAAAATGGTTGTGCGAGCAGACAATTCCCGGCATCACAATCCGACCATGCATCTCTTTGTAGCTGGCATCGGGATAGCGTTGCGTCAGGGCATCTCCGATAGCGACAATCACATCATTTTCGATAGCGATATCAACGCCTTCCTGCACTTTCGCCGGGTGTAACTGCACTGCGGTGACATTCTTCAGAATCAACATGATTACACCTCCACGCGGCCCAGCATATAATGATGATGCTGGTGGACATGGCTGATGATGCGGCACATATCGTTCAGCTCCGGTGGTACGTTGTTAAACTGACCTTTGCTGTCGATGTTTAACACCCAGCTTTGGTTATTCAGACGTACTCGTACCCGGCAATCTTCCACAAGGAAGCCTGGGTTGCTGCTGTTATCAAAGTCTTGCGCCAGGCTGAAGACGGTGATTTTGTCTTTGTATGGTTTACCGTTCCACGGACAGAACTGAGCGCAGTTGCCGCATTCGTTACAGTAAGCGTCGAGGTGCAGCGTCTGGAAACGGTTCTGGAAGCCTGGGACCGCAATGGAGACGTTGGCGCGGTTCGGGCAGACATCCACACACTTGCTGCAAACGTAGTTACATTCGAGGCAGCGAGCGGCTTCCTGGGCGACAAACGCGTCACGATCGTCACTGTTCACCAGCGTGATAGAGATATCGCCTTTACGTTGATAGATTTCCGCCGGATTGACGTTGTTCCAGTATTTATCGTTCTGGTGGGAACGGATATTTTCCCGACTAAGGATGGCATCGGTCGCCCGACGCGCGGTTCCGACAGCAGCGACAATGGAGGATGGTCCGCGCTGTACGTCGCCGATCATAAAGACGTCAGTCAGACGAGTTTCGCCATTATGGTCGACGTCTGGCCAGCCGTTTTTGTCCAGCGGCACGCCCATCGCATTCAGGGCTTCAGTATCCTGCTGTTCACCAATGGCGGTGATCAGGCTGTCTACAAGCAGTGTTACTGTTTCGTTGGTTTCAACCGGACGACGACGACCTTTCTCATCCGGTTCGCCAAGCGACATAACGCGCAAGGTTAAGGTGCCATCAGCATCGAAACGTTCCGGATTGTTCAGGAAACGGAACTCCACGCCGTCGTGCAACGCTTCTTCATACTCTTCGCGCCATGCGGGCATCTCTTGCAGTGAACGACGGTAAACGATCGTTGCTTTTTCTACGCCTGGAACGCGTAACGCCGCACGAGCGCAGTCCATTGCGGTGTTACCCGCCCCGACAACGACCACATGTTTGCCCAGCTTGAGCGCTGTACCCTTGTTGTATTCACGCAGGAAGGGGAGTGATTTCCAGACATTTTGGTTGTCGCCCGCCAGTTTCACACCGCTATTTTTGTCGGTGCCTGTGGCAATCAGAACATAATGGAAGCCCTGATTTTTTAACTGTTCAACGGTTAAATCGGGTGGGCAGCCATACTCAAATTTCACGCCGTGAGCGGCAATAAAATCGATATCGTGCTGAATTAACTCTGCAGGAATACGGAACTGAGGGATGATATTTTTCACCACGCCGCCTGCATTGGCTTCGCGTTCAAACAGCGTAACCGGATGGCCCGCTCTGGCAAGAAAGTAACCTGCTGCCAGACCCGCCGGACCTGCACCAATCACGGCAACCGGATGGCGTGAACCAGAACCGGCTGGTTTGTGCCAACGTTGCTTATATTCATCCCAACCTTTTTCCAGCGCGACTTTTTTCAGTTCGCGGATATTCAGCGCACTGTCGTAATCCAGGCGGGTACAGTTGTATTGGCACTGGTGATCGCAAATATGACCGGTAATGGCAGGTAGGGCGTTGCGTTGGTAGATGAGTTCCAGCGCGTCGGCATAGCGGTGTTCGCCAAGCAGACGGATGTATTCCGGAATATCTTGCTTGATAGCGCAGGCAGTAACACAGGGGGCAACGTAGCAGTCGGTCAGCGGCAGGTCTTCTGCCACTTCAATACGCTCTTCTGGCTTCCAGTGTTTCTGGGTGTATTCCATGGTTAACGCGTCTGCTGCCAGTCTGTTCAGTCGTTCGACGTCAACATGGTCAAGTCCCCAGGCGTCGGAGCCTTCCAGCTCGCGCATGCAGGCACTTAAGCGCAGATAGCCGCCAGGTTTCAGCAGGTCGGTTGCCATAGTAATAGGGCGAATACCTGTATCAAAAATATCGCGGATAGTCAGCTGACTGGCACCACCGGAATAAGAAATGGGCAGTTTGCCGTCAAAGGCGCGAGAGAGAACTGCTGCAACATTGATGGAGAGCGGGAACAGCGCACGGCCTGACATATACATCTCTTCACCGGGCAGTGCGCCTTTATTGTTGATGGTGCCGAGAGTGTTAGTCAGTTTTACGCCAAAGCCGAGTGATTTTTCTTTTGCCAGTGCCATCAGGCGTTCCAGCATTTCCAGTGCTTGCGTCAGCTTGAGGTCGTGATCAAATGACTCTTCTTTTAAGCCTATGTAACCGAAACCGCAGACATCGAGGATCTCACGAACACGCGCGTACCCGAGTAAGGTCGGGTTAAGTTTGACAAAGGTGTTGAGCCCTTTTTCTTCCAGCATGTAGCGGCAAATGGCTTCGATTTCATGCGGAGGACAGCCGTGCATGGTGGAGAGGGTGACGCCCTGCACCATACTGGTGGGGATGCGAGCGGGTAAGGCTTGCAAGCTTTCGCGTTTTTCCTGCAATCCGTGGCGGGCTAAAAATGCGTCATCCTGGAGTAATTTATTCAGCGTATCGCGATATTGCGCGAATTTCGGATGGTCAGATGCGTCCATCATATTGTCGATGAACTGTTGCATCGGCGGTTGCTTAATACCTTCGAGGTTGTAACCAACGCTCATATTAAAGATGAACGATTTACCGGAATCAGAAGGCTGGAAGATCGCTTCGAGAAGGTGCAGGGCAAACCAGGCTTTGAGGTATTCATCCCAGGCTTTAAGCAGGGTAAATTCGGTAGACCATTCGGTGTTAAAGCACTCGTCTTCGGCATCGATACAAGGCTTTTCCAGCTCCAGGCAGTCAAGAATTTGGACGGTTTTTAGTTCGATGAAGCGTCCGCCAGTCAGCCAGGAAGTGACAATATTTTGCGCGAGCTGCGTGTGCGGGCCAGCGGCAGGGCCGACGGGAGTGGCACAGGTTTCACCGAAGACGCTAACAGTTTTACCTTTTACGGGTGAGTAAAACTGTTGCTCGGGAATACCAAAGATTGAGCGTTGTTGTTGGTATTCATCAAATATGCGCGTCAAAAGTTCCTCAAACGGAATGGGACGCATAATATCCCCCATAACCCTCTCCTTAGCTTATACAGATATCATTGAGTGACCGGTGTTGAGAAATCCGGTGGTTTAGGGGGATAGAGCAACAATCGCACCACTCTTGCCAGGTTTGGCGGGAAATATAAAAAAATGTGAGGCGGCTCGAAACTTAAGGGCTTTTTGTGAATGAACTCACAGGTGCCAAATGAGAATTAAAATCACTCCTGAAAATTATTATTGCCAGCCCATTTATCACTTTTTCTCTTTTCTCAAAATCAGTGATTCCTTATCATTATGATAAAGAGTGCTGGAGGGGTTAAATATTTGAACGCAATCGTTTAACTACGTTTTCTAAATTTCAGTATACCTTTTCTTCGCTGTAATAAAGTCGTCCGGAGTATCAATATCTAAAATTATTTCTGCATTTTCTATTTCGACGGAATAATGATCTCCCATAAGGAGTGCCTGACGCATATTGGTGACATTGGGTCGCTGGAATGCCTGCATCAAGCATGGTTTTGACACTAAAATCGGATGGCCGGGGATGCCATTATGGAGTGGCAGTATTGCGCCATCATTTCGTAACGACCAGATTTTTCTAAAAATATCAATGGTGAGGGTTGGCATGTCACCGTGGGTGAGAAAACAATGTTCTGTTTGCACTGCGGGTACTGCGGCCTTGACTGATGTTAGTAAACCCTGGGCATAATCTGGGTTGTGAATAATAGTGATATTACTCTGGTTCGCATAACGTTCGTGCAGTTCATTACCACGATAGCCGGTGACTAAAATAATTCGGCTACAAAACTGCAACGCATTTTTGATACTTGTATCAAGAATTGTTCCCTGTTGCCAGGGTAACATCATTTTCCATTGCCCCATTCTTGATGATAATCCGGCAGCGGTAATTATACAGTCGATGGCTGACATAGTGGTTCCATTATTTATAGGGGCTAATAACGCCTGATAATTGCGTTACTTCCTGATGGATTAAGTTGGGGGTAATTTATCCCAGAGAGGTCATAAAGACTCGTGAAAAGTATAGTTGACCCATCGGCATTATTCATTGATTTAGGTGCGCAGAAACGTCCCACTGTGATTTCTGTTGTTGGTGCTGGGGGGAAAACCAGCTTGCTTTTTTGGCTGGCAGAACTGCTCCAGACTCGCGGCAGGCGTGTGTTAATCACTACGACGACACATATGTTTATGCCAAAGTCACACTGGCCCGTGGTTTTCTGTCGTGATCCCGCCATGCTTCCTCATGCGTCTCTTACATCCCCCATTTCATTTTGTTTTCACAGCTGGAAAGCGAACCAGGGAAAAGTGCAGGGATTTACGCCAGAAGCGATTGATGCACTGGTGCAACGACCAGAGTGTGACGTAATTCTCATTGAAGCAGATGGCTCGCGTGGAATGCCGTTAAAAGCGCCTGATGAGCACGAACCTTGCATACCCAAAAGCAGTTGCTGCGTGATTGCTGTGATGGGAGGACATACTTTGGGCGCGAAAGTGAGCACAGAAAATGTCCATCGCTGGTCGCAGTTTGCTGATATTACCGGGTTAACACCTGATGCAACCTTGCAACTGAGCGATCTCGTTGCGCTGGTTCGCCACCCTCAGGGGGCGTTTAAAAACGTACCGCAAGGTTGTCGGCGAGTCTGGTTCATTAACCGTTTTTCTCAATGTGAGAATGCGATTGCACAAAGCGAGCTCCTTCAACCGCTGCAACAACATGACGTAGAGGCAATCTGGCTGGGCGATATACAAGAACATCCTGCAATCGCGCGCAGATTTGTGAATTAGCGGCCCGGGTATTCCGGGTTACTGAAAGGATATCCATTGAGGTTGGTATGAATATTTTCACAGAGGCTGCAAAACTCGAAGAGCAAAATTGTCCGTTTGCGATGGCGCAAATTGTTGATAGCCGAGGCTCGACTCCCCGCCATTCTGCACAAATGTTAGTGCGCGCCGATGGTTCTATCGTCGGTACAATTGGTGGCGGAATGGTTGAGCGGAAGGTGATTGAAGAGTCGCTTCAGGCATTGCAGGAACGTAAGCCGCGATTATTCCATGGACGTATGGCTCGTAACGGTGCGGATGCTGTCGGGTCAGATTGTGGAGGTGCAATGTCAGTATTTATCAGCGTCCATGGTATGCGTCCACGTCTGGTGTTGATTGGCGCGGGGCATGTCAACCGGGCGATAGCCCAGAGTGCGGCGCTATTAGGATTTGATATTGCCGTTGCTGATATTTATCGCGAAAGCCTCAATCCTGAACTATTCCCACCATCAACCACGCTTCTCCATGCTGAGTCGTTTGGTGCGGCAGTGGAAGCACTGGATATTCGCCCTGATAATTTTGTCCTGATTGCCACGAATAATCAGGATCGTGAAGCCCTCGACAAACTCATTGAACAGCCCATTGCATGGTTGGGGTTGCTGGCAAGTCGTCGCAAGGTTCAGCTTTTCCTGCGTCAATTGCGTGAGAAAGGCGTGGCTGAAGAACATATTGCCCGTTTACATGCGCCCGTTGGTTACAACATAGGTGCGGAAACGCCGCAGGAGATCGCCATCAGCGTGCTGGCAGAAATATTACAGGTGAAAAATAACGCGCCGGGTGGGCTGATGATGAAACCTTCTCATCCTTCCGGACACCAGCTGGTGGTGATTCGCGGTGCGGGGGATATCGCCAGTGGTGTGGCGCTACGTCTGTATCATGCGGGTTTTAAAGTGATCATGCTGGAAGTGGAAAAACCGACAGTGATTCGTTGTACCGTGGCGTTTGCCCAGGCCGTGTTCGATGGCGAAATGACGGTCGAAGGCGTCACTGCTCGCCTGACAACCAGCTCTGCGGAAGCGATGAAACTTACCGAACGCGGATTCATCCCTGTGATGGTAGATCCCGCCTGTTCATTGCTTGATGAACTGAAACCGCTTTGCGTGGTGGACGCTATTCTGGCGAAACAGAATTTGGGAACGCGGGCAGATATGGCACCAGTAACAATCGCGCTTGGGCCGGGCTTTACTGCTGGGAAGGATTGTCATGCGGTAATTGAAACAAATCGCGGGCACTGGCTCGGTCAGGTGATTTACTCTGGTTGTGCGCAGGAGAATACCGGTGTTCCTGGCAATATTATGGGGCATACCACCCGACGGGTGATCCGTGCTCCTGCTGCAGGCATTATGCGATCCAACGTGAAATTAGGCGATCTGGCGAAAGAGGGCGATGTGATTGCCTGGATTGGTGAGCATGAAATTAAAGCACCGTTGACGGGGATGGTGCGTGGCTTGTTGAACGACGGCCTGGCAGTGGTTGGTGGTTTTAAAATTGGTGATATCGATCCTCGTGGTGAAACCGCTGATTTCACCAGCGTTTCTGATAAAGCCCGGGCGATTGGCGGCGGCGTACTTGAGGCGTTAATGATGTTGATGCATCAGGGCGTGAAAGCGACAAAAGAAGTGCTGGAAGTGGCTTAAATGAAAATGGCCGGATGGTATTACCCACCCGGCCTTAAAATTACTGACAAATCACCGTTCCGGTTTTGCCTTCAATCCCTTCTTTCGCTTTGCTCAATACGGTAATCAGTGCTTCACGACCTGCGCGAGAGCGAGCAAACGAGGCGGCAGCTTCCACTTTAGGCAGCATAGAACCTTTCGCAAAATGACCTTCTTCGATAAAGCGTTCAGCATCACTTAATGACAGGCGATCGAGCCACTGTTCATTCTCTTTACCGAAGTTAATGGCCACTTTTTCTACCGCAGTCAGAATGATCAGCATATCGGCATCAATCATTTCTGCTAAACGGGCGCTGGCCCAGTCTTTATCGATAACCGCGCTGGCACCACGCAGATGGTTACCTTCACGAATAACAGGGATACCACCACCGCCAACGGTAATCACTACCTGGCCTGCTTCTACCAACGCTTTAACCGTTTCTTTTTCAATGATATCAACCGGTTTTGGCGAGGCAACAACACGGCGATAGCCGCGACCAGCATCTTCTTTCAGAGTGTAACCCTGTTTTGTCAGTTGCTCTGCTTCTTGCTCGGTAAAGAACGAACCGATCGGCTTGGTCGGGTTGAGGAATGCCGGATCGTTAGCGTCGACTTCGACCTGGGTAACCAGCGTTGCTACCGGTTTATTAATGCCACGAGAAAGCAGTTCTTCTCTTAAAGCGTTTTGTAGATCGTAACCAATATAACCCTGACTTAAGGCAACACAGACAGACATCGGCAGCATTGGCGAGTGTGCTTCAGTTTTTGCGGCAGCTTCAAAGGCCTGGTTAATCATGCCCACCTGCGGCCCGTTACCATGAGTGACGATAACTTCATGTCCCTGGGCAATTAAATCAACAATTGCCTGAGAAGTAATTTTTACCGCTTTCATTTGTCCGGCCAGGTCATCGCCCAGCGCATTCCCGCCCAGGGCGAGAACAATTTTCTTACTCATTTTTCCTCACTCATCATTCTTGATTGTGTATAGATCCCTGGCAGTGGTTAGAGCACGGGAGGGACAAACGGTTTGCGTCGCAGGAAACGACCTCGCCCGGCTTTGCCTGTAAAGGTGCCGTCACAGAAAATCGTTTCACCACGGGATAAGGTTCTGACAATCGCGCCCTGACAGGTAAAACCCTCCCATGGCGAGTAGTCGGCGTTGTCGTGGAGATGGCGATGCTGAATTTGTTGGCTCTGACGTGGGTCGATAATCACCACGTCGCCATCGGAACCGGGCGCTAATAATCCTTTTTGCGGCCACAGGCCAAACAGCCTGGCGGGCATCGCGCTGGTTAATTCAACAAAACGTTCCGGTGTTATACGTCCCGTCATCACGCCACTGGAAAACAGTAACTGCATGCGGTTTTCCACACCGGGTAAGCCATTTGGGCAGCGACTGAAATCGCCTTTAGAAATTTGCAGGCGTTGAGCCATTGAGAACGTGCAGTGATCGGTCGCCACCACGTCAATCGCACCATCGCTGATGCCACACCACAGTTTGTCCTGCTCGCGTACGTTACGCAGCGGTGGGCTAAGAATGAACTTCATGCCATCTTCTGTATCGTAGCTGCGTTCGTCCAACAGGAGATATTGTGGGCAGGTTTCAACCCAGACTGGCTGGTGATTCGCACGGGCAAGACGCAGATAATCCAGACCTAAGCCGTTAGACAGGTGCACGATATAGAGCGGGGCGTTACCGGCAATTTGTGCCAGGTTAATCATGCGGGCGATGGCTTCCGCTTCGCATTCCAGAGGGCGACTCAAGGCGTGATAGCGCGGCGCGGTTAACCCTGCGGCGATAAACTCCGCCCGCTTGCTGGCGATAGCCGCATCATTTTCCGGGTGCACGGTGGTCAGCGCGCCGGATTCATGCAGACGGCGTAATGCCTGCAAAACCTCGTCATCGTTGAGTTTGTATTGATAGGTTAAATAGAGTTTAAAACTGCTCAGTCCTTCCTCGACCATCATCGGGATTTCGTCGAGGATTGCGTGATTAATGTGCTGGATCACACCGTGAAAGCTGTAATCGATGACCGCTTTATGGGCGGCATAACCACGATAAACCTCCAGTTGATGGCGTAACCGACAGCCGTTTGGGCCAAATCCCATATGGTCAATAATGGTTGTTGTACCGCCACACGCAGCTGCGCGGGTACCGGTAAAAAAATCATCACAACTGCGCGCGATGCCGACATCAATATTGAAATGCGTATGGACATCCACGCCGCCAGGGAAAACGTAACAGCCAGTGGCATCAATTTCTTCATACGGGAGCTGCGGCGAAATATTGTTGCCCAACTGGCGAACAATCCCGCTTTCAATCAGCAAATCCTGTTTGGCTTGTCCATCTGCGTTAACGACAGTGCCGTTTTTGATCAATACGCGCATAGCAAACTCCAAAAACCCTCCGGCGAACCGGAGGGGAATAAGTGAAGAGTAATTATTCGGTTGCCAGCCAGCTTAACGGGATTGCAGCGTACATCGCGGCACAGGTCACCAGGTGAGATTTCCAGGTTTTTTCGTTAGGTGCATGCGCTTCAGGTTCTTTACCCGGGCCAAAGCCGATCACCGGAATGCCGTGACGGCCCATGATAGATACGCCGTTAGTTGAGAAGGTCCACTTATCAACAACCGGCGCTTTGCCAAACAGCCCTTCGTAGGCATTCACCAGTGCTTTAACGGTGAAGTGATCTTCTTCCACTTTCCAGGTCGGGAAGTAGCATTCGGTTGGGTAAACCAGGCCAGTCCAGGACGGACGGTCGTAGTTGTACATAGAAACAACCGCGTTAGCTTTCTGTACTGCAGGCAGGGCGCGGATTTCGTCCAGCGCGCCTTCCCAGGTTTCGCCCCAGGTCAGACGGCGGTCAATAGAGACGGCGCAGCTATCTGCTACAGCGCAACGGCTTGGGGATGTGAAGAAGATTTCAGAAACGGTGAGGGTGCCTTTGCCGAGGAATTCGTCATAACCCAGACGTTGGGAGAGTTCTTGTAATTCGCCAAGAATCGGACCCATTTTGAAAATGGCGTTGTCACCGCGTTCTGGCGCAGAACCGTGGCAGCTAACACCCTGAACATCAATACGAATTTCCATACGACCGCGCTGACCACGGTATACCTGGCAGTCGGTTGGTTCGGTACTGACCACAAATTCCGGGCGAATGCCGGATTGTTCAATAATGTACTGCCAGCACAGACCGTCGCAGTCTTCTTCCTGCACAGTACCGGTAACCAGCAGGGTATATTCATCTTCCAGACCGAGGTCTTTAATGATTTTACCGGCATAAACCATAGATGCCATGCCGCCTTCCTGGTCGGAAGTCCCGCGACCACCGATCAGCTCATCAGTTTCCATGCCTTCGTACGGATCGAAGTCCCAGTTTTTGATGTTGCCAATGCCGACGGTATCGATATGAGCGTCCATTGCCACCAGACGCGGGCCGTGGCCGATATAACCGAGAACGTTACCCATCGGGTCGATTTCAACTTTATCGAAGCCGACTTTTTCCATCTCTTCTTTAATACGATGTACTACGCGTTTCTCGTCGCAGCTTTCACTGGGAATAGCAACCATGTCGCGCAGGAAGCGAGTCATATCCGTCTGGTAATCTTTTGCTTTTTCAAGAATCAGTTTGAATGGAATATTCTTAGCCATTATTTTTCTCCAGATTTTTTACTCCCCGTTTTGCAGGGAGCAGTTCCAATAGGGTGATTAAGGTGCTACAGCGTGTTTGCCTTCCCAGACAACTTCGCGATAGTGCTTCACGTCGGTGTCACCTTCAGTGCTGATAACCAGCACTACGGCATCTTTGTTCAGCGCCAGTTTTTCCATCAGGCTTTGACGTTGCGGGTGATAATGAACCGCCGCGAGAACGCCCAAACCGACAGCGCCGGATTCACCGGAGATGATGCGCGGGTCGTTGCCGTACGGATTACCCAGCACGCGCATACCTAATGCGGCAACGCTGTCCTGGCAGGAGATGAATTGGGTGGCGCAGTTACGTAGGATTTCCCAGCCCAGCGGGTTAGGTTCGCCACAGGCCAGGCCCGCCATGATGGTGGCCATATCACCGCCAACGTTGACGATGTCGCCTTTGACGCCGGAGCGATAAATACAGTCAGCTTTGTCAGGTTCAACAATAATGCTGTGCAGATTTTGCGGGCTATAGACGTCGACCAGATAACCCAGCACACCACCGGCCATTGCTCCGACACCGGCTTGCAGCAGAACGTGCGTCGGGGTTACGCCCATTTCACGCATTTGCTCGACGGCTTCATCTGCCAGGGTTGCGTAGCCTTGCATGATCCAGGTTGGGATTTTGGTGTAACCTTCCCATGCCGTGTCCTGTACCACTTCCCAGCCGTGCTGCTGCGCGTGTTGCATGGTCAGGCGAACGGTATCGTCATAGTTCATATCCGTGACGATGCACTCGGCACCGAGGTTCAGAATGGCGTCAACGCGTTCCTGAGCAGAACCTTTCGGCATGTAAATCACCGCATTCTGTCCGAGTTGCTGCGCTGCCCACGCCACACCGCGCCCGTGGTTGCCGTCGGTGGTGGTCGCGAAAGTCATTTTTTCGCCGATGGCATTTTTCAGGTGCTCAAATGACAGCGTTTCGATATCAAGATGATATTTTTCACACAATAATTGAGCGATGGCGTACGCACCGCCGAGCATTTTGAAGGCGTTCAGACCGAATCGTTTTGATTCGTCTTTGACAAGAATTTTCTTCACACCAAAAAGGTTTGCGAGATCGTCCAGCGCACAAAGCGGTGTTGGGCGATAACCAGCTATTTTCTGGTGGAACTGGCGCGCCAGTTTGGCCTGGCTTTGCGAAAAGAGCGGTGATGTTTCGCCGTTGAAAAATTTGTTATCGGCGATATCAATCTTCAATGAGAAAACGGACATATCCTATCCTTTTGGCCTCTGGAAATAGAGGGCCGACCAGCTGATCGGCCCGAGGGGTTATTTCACGCGTTCTTGCGCTTCTTTCAGCAGTTGCTCGAGCAGTGCACCTGGTTTGGCGTATTTACGGGACAGGATCATCGCGGCGATGATATAAGGCTTCCAGCTGGCTTCTTTGTAGGTAGCGATACGGTATTTTTCGAATACGCCTTCAGTCACTTCACCTTCTTTGCAGGATACGCCGCTGATATCAGCTGGCAGGCAGTGCATGTACAGGGCTTCGCCATCACGGGTCAGTTCCATCATCTCTTCAGTACAATGCCAGTCTTTGTGTTGCGCGTTCTGTGCCAGACACTGTTTTTCCAGTGCTTTTAAGCCTTCGTGATCGTTCGCACGCAGCAATTCAGTACGCTCTTCCATCACTTTGTAAGGTGCCCATGACTTCGGATAAACGATGTCTGCGTCTTTGAAGGCTTCTTCCATGCTGGTGACCTGACGGAAGCTACCACCGGAGGCTTTAGCATTGTTTTTCGCCACTTCAACCACATCCGGGATCAGGTCGTAGCCTTCCGGATGGGCCAGGGTGACATCCATACCGAAGCGAGTCATCAGACCGATGATGCCTTGTGGTACAGAGAGCGGTTTGCCATAGCTTGGAGAGTAGGCCCAGGTCATGGCGATTTTTTTACCTTTCAGGTTTTCCAGTGAACCAAAGTGTTCACGTAACCACGCGAGGTCAGCCATTGACTGAGTCGGGTGGTCAATATCGCATTGCAGGTTCACTAAAGCCGGACGCTGTGGCAGTACACCCTGCTTGTAACCGTCATCAAGTGCAGCGCCAACTTCACGCATATAGGCGTTGCCTGCGCCCAGATACATATCGTCGCGAATACCAATAGCGTCGGCGCAGAAGGAGATCATATTGGCGGTTTCACGCACGGTTTCGCCGTGAGCGATTTGTGATTTGCCTTCATCGAGATCTTGCTGTGCAAGGCCGAGCAGGTTAAGCGCGGAAGCATAAGAGAAGCGGGTACGAGTGGAGTTGTCGCGGAATACGGAAATACCTAATCCACTATTAAAGACTTTGGTTGAGATGTTTTCAGCACGCAGTGCTTTTAATGCTGCGGCAACGTCCAGTACTTGTTTCAGTTCATCTGGCGTCTGTTCCCACGTTAACAAAAAATCTTTCTCGTGAAGGTGAGAGGTCAGCGAATTGATATCCTTAATCAGCTCATTAACAGTTTTCATCATAAAGTCCCGGTAGTGGAATGACAGGCAAAGTGGTTTATTTCACTGTGACTTGCCAAAGTGATTGGTGTTTTCACAGCTATACCTGGGACTAACAATAAGTGTGCCAGAATTATCCACGGGGCTGCAAAAGACTAATTTGACGGATAATGTGTGGGGTTGATCACAAATTGATGCTAGCTTCCGGTTGTTTGTAAAATACGAAAACGTTTGGCTTTTTTTATTGCGTTATTTATTTGCTGCTAAGTATCAGAAATAAGATAAAGGGGCAGGCTATCCCTCGTCAGTTTGATAAACTCACCGCCGTAATTCTCATATTGATATAGAAATGTGATATCTCTTCCATAATTTCATTAGAAAGTGATAAAAATCTTATGTTTTTATCAAAGCCAATTTCGCCTGAGTTAATATCATCATGATCTGTGAACCATCAACGTCTTCAATGATCGACTTTTAAGTAAGTCTGGAAGGTAAAGCTATGGAGCTTGCTACTACGCAGTCAGTATTGATGCAAATTCAACCGACAATTCAGCGTTTTGCCAGAATGCTTGCCAGCGTTTTGCAGCTTGAGGTTGAGATCGTTGATGAAAACTTGTGTCGCGTCGCCGGAACTGGCGCGTATGGGAAGTTTCTTGGTCGCCAGTTGAGCGGCAACTCACGCCTGCTCCGCCACGTCCTGGAAACGAAAACTGAAAAAGTTGTGACACAGTCTCGCTTCGATCCCCTTTGCGAAGGTTGCGATAGTAAAGAAAATTGCCGCGAAAAAGCATTTCTGGGTACGCCTGTCATTTTACAGGATCGTTGTGTTGGGGTGATAAGTTTGATTGCCGTTACCCACGAGCAACAAGAGCATATCAGTGATAATTTACGCGAATTTTCTGATTATGTTCGCCATATATCCACCATTTTTGTTTCGAAACTTCTGGAGGATCAGGGGCCAGGAGATAACATCAGTAAAATATTCGCGACCATGATCGATAATATGGATCAGGGCGTATTAGTTGTTGATGATGAAAGTCGGGTTCAGTTTGTTAATCAGACTGCCTTAAAAACACTTGGTATTGTACAAAATAATATTATTGGGAAACCTATCCGTTTCAGACCATTAACATTTGAGAGTAATTTTACCCATGGACATATGCAGCATATTGTTTCGTGGGACGATAAAAGTGAATTAATCATTGGCCAATTGCATAACATTCAGGGCCGACAATTATTTTTAATGGCGTTTCACCAATCGCATACCAGTTTTTCTGTAGCAAATGCACCTGATGAACCGCATATTGAACAATTGGTTGGCGAGTGCCGTGTTATGCGGCAATTAAAACGACTCATTAGCCGTATTGCACCCAGCCCATCCAGCGTTATGGTGGTTGGTGAAAGCGGCACGGGTAAAGAAGTCGTCGCCCGTGCAATCCATAAGTTGAGCGGAAGACGGAATAAACCCTTTATTGCTATCAACTGTGCCGCGATTCCGGAGCAGCTTCTGGAGAGCGAACTGTTCGGTTATGTTAAAGGCGCATTTACTGGCGCTTCTGCCAACGGTAAAACAGGGTTGATTCAGGCGGCGAATACGGGCACGCTGTTTCTAGATGAAATAGGTGATATGCCATTAATGTTGCAGGCTAAATTACTGCGCGCTATTGAGGCACGTGAAATTCTGCCGATTGGTGCCAGTAGCCCAATACAAGTCGACATTCGCATCATTTCTGCAACTAACCAGAATTTGGCCCAGTTCATTGCCGAAGGTAAATTCCGCGAAGATCTCTTCTACCGACTTAATGTTATCCCGATAACTCTGCCACCGCTGCGTGAACGTCAGGAAGATATTGAACTACTGGTGCATTACTTTTTACATCTGCATACCCGTCGTCTGGGATCGGTTTATCCTGGCATTGCTCCCGATGTCGTCGAAATATTGCGTAAGCATCGTTGGCCCGGAAACCTGCGCGAGTTAAGCAATTTGATGGAATATCTGGTTAACGTTGTTCCTTCAGGTGAAGTTATCGACAGCACGCTATTGCCGCCAAATCTGCTGAATAATGGCACAACGGAGCAAAGTGATGTAACAGAGGTCACTGAGGCACACCTGTCACTCGATGATGCGGGCGGCACGGCGCTGGAGGAGATGGAAAAGCAAATGATCCGCGAGGCGCTTTCACGTCATAACAGCAAGAAGCAAGTTGCTGATGAACTGGGCATCGGCATTGCTACGCTCTATCGCAAGATTAAGAAATATGAGTTGTTAAACACATAACCTCAGTGAATCCGGCCTGAATTCAGGCCGGATATCCTTTTACTTCGTTTTCTCGCAATCCAGAACTGTATTTACAATCATCTGATACCCCGTGCAGCGACAAAGATTTCCCGCCAGTCCGCGACGAATTTCCGTAATGGTTAATGGCTTCTCGCGTGGTTTCGCCAGCATTGCCGTGGTAGCCATAATCAGGCCAGGCGTACAAAACCCGCACTGCACTGCGCCGGATTTCGCATAAGCCTGCTGAACATGAGAAAGTTTTCCGCCTTTCGCTTCACCTTCCAGCGTGCGGATCTCTTTTCCTTCAGCCCAGGCGGCAAGGTATAAGCAACTGTCTATTGCTGTGCCGTCGACCAGCACCGTACAGGCACCACATTCACCCACGCAGCACCCTTGTTTGACACTTAGCAGTCCTTGTTCGCGGAGTAATTCCGAGAGCGGCGTGCCTGGTGCGGCATGAAGCTGAAAAGGCATCCCGTTAATGGTGCATTCGATGGTAATTGTTTCGCTGTGATTCATTGCAATTTTCCCCCCGCCGCGGCGACGGCTTCGCTAATCACTTTTTTGGTCATCGTCTGGATGAGATGCAGACGAAACTCTTTACTGGCCCGCCATGAAGAACGCGGGGCGACATCTTGCAGGACAGATTCGCTGATAGCTTCAAGCGTTTGCAGGTTTAATGGCGCATTTTGTGCAGTCTGTTCGGCATGTTGGCAGCGAATCGGCGTTGGCGCGGCAACACCAAATGCCAGACGTAATTCGCTGAAATTGCCGTTATCCAGTCGGCAATGTGCGGCGCAGCCAATCGTTGAAATATCCATTGCGTCGCGCATGGCATATTTAAAATGCGCGCTGCCCACGTGTTCTTTCGGCTGGGGCGGAAAATGAAAGGCGACAAGGATTTCGTCATGCTCAAGAGACACTTTGCCCGGCCCGGTGTGAAAGCCATTAATCGGGACGAAACGAACACTGCGTGGGGAGTGGATCTCCAGTTTCGCGTCATAAATGAGCGTTGGCGTGGCAGAATCTGCGCTGGTGGCACCGTTGCAAATATTTCCACCGTAGGTAGCGACGTTACGGATCTGCGGTCCAGCAATGGACGAGGCCGCAGCACATAACGCCGGGAGATGACGTTGAGTTATAGGATCTTCTATTAGCTGGGTAAATGTCGTTGCAGAGCCGATACGTAGCGAGCCATCTTCCGCCAGCGTAATTCCCCGCAGCTCCGCCAGATTATGAATATCAACAATATGGCGATAACGGTCATTGTGATGGTGGAGCTGAATCAGTACGTCAGTGCCACCGGCGAGCAGTTTGGCCTGCGGGTTGTCAGCCAGCAGGTTGATGGCATCGGCAAGGGTTGCTGCGCGATGGTAAGAAGCAAAATCAAACATGATGTTATCCTCAAATCAATCCTGCCAGATGAAACTCTTCATATAACCGTTTTGGCGTCAGCGGCAGTGTATTGATTGCAACACCGGTAGCCATCTTCACCGCGTTACGAATAGCAGCGGCAACAGGAATTATTGGTGGCTCACCCAGTGACTTATGTCCGTATGCGGATTGCGGCTCATTGATTTCGACGAACGCGCTTTCCAGTTGTGGCAGATCCGGCATGGTCGGCATTTTGTAATCCAGCAGATTGGGGTTACGGACCACGCCGCTTTTCGCATCGATGATCATCTCTTCAAATAGCGCCCAGCCAATGCCCATTCCCATTCCGCCGTGTACCTGACCTTCTGCCAGCAGCGGATTTAGAATATGCCCCGAATCATGAACGTTGAGGATGCGGTTGATGGTGACTTTGCACAGCGCAATATCGACCGTCAGATCAACAAAGGTACAGCCGAACGCCGGTGGGTTAGTGGTGGTTTTGATGGAGCTTTCAGCAGAGAGCTGCCCGCCGCGTTCAGGGTGGTAGAAAGCGTCCATCGCCAAATCTTTTAACGACATTAACGGCTCTTCCGGTCGTTCAACCAGCACGATATGGCCTTTTATCAGGGTCAGATTCATCGCTGACTGATGTAGCATGACTGCGGCGTGAGCGATGATTTTCTCTTTTAATAACAGTGCCGCACTGCGCAGCGCAGGCGCAGCAACATAGCTCTGGCGTGAGGCAAATGCGCCGGGATCGAACGGCGTAACGTCGGTATCTTGTGTTGAAATAACGCGAACGTCGCTGACCGGAACCCCCACGGTTTCTGCCACCATTTGCGAGAAGACGGTGTCGGCACCCTGACCGATTTCCGTCGCGCCGCTTTGCACGTTGATGGTTCCATCCTGATTCATCAGAAGGCGCGCGCCTGCTATTTCTACGCCGACAGGCCAGGTATTAGAGGTGTAGCTAAAACAGGCGACGCCAACGCCGCGGCGTAAATTGCCTTGCTGGTTCTGGCATTCTACACGGCGTTTTTCCCATTCAAAGATTTTCCGGCCTTTTTCAAGACACTCCGGCAACCCTGCGCTGTAAATACGTTTGCCCGTGAGCGGATTAGCATCTCCTTCGCGTGCGGCGTTGCGTAAACGAATTTCAACAGGATCAATACCTAACGCTGTCGCGGCGTCATCAAGCATAGACTCAACGGCAAATACGACTTGTGGCGCGCCATAACCACGCATCGCACCAGCCGAGGGGAGGTTGGTATAGCAGGTCTTTGAACTGTAAGCGTAGGCACAACGAGGATAAAGGTAAGCGACTTTATTCCCCCCCGCAGAAGCGATGGAGTGCCCGTGAGATGCATAAGCGCCGGTGTTAGACAGAACATCCAGACTATAACCTTTCAATGTTCCGTCGCGGCTCACGCCCATTTGCCCGTCAATAGTAAAAGCGTGGCGGGTACGGGTTGCGAGGAAACACTCTTCACGGCTAAGGGAAACTTTCACCGGAATGCCGCCAAGCTTGCTGGTCAGGAATGCCGCCATTGGCTCTTCCAGTACATCCTGTTTATTACCAAAACCGCCACCGACAAATGGTTTGATGACTCGTACGCATGACCAGGGAATATCCAGCGCCTGACCAACCACGCGGCGAACAATGTGCGGGATCTGGGTGCTGGAAACGATGGTAATTCGCGAGTCATCCTCCATCCACGCCAGCGATGTTACGCTTTCCATGTGACAATGTTGAATAACGGGAGTCTGATAGTGCCCCTGTACCTGGTAGTCGGCGGCATCGATTGTTTGTTGGACATTGCCCGTCGACATCGTGCTTTGTTTCAGTAAATTGCCGCCGTTATGGATTGGTGCAGCGTCCTCTGCCAGCGCCGCTTCTGGCGTGGTGATAACGGGTAATTCTTGCCACTCAATGCTGACCAATTGCGCCGCTTTTTCTGCCGTGAGTTCATCGCGGGCCACGACGATGGCAACGGCGTCACCATGATGACGAACATGGCGAGTTAGCAGTGCGCGATCGGCGGTATCGCGCTTGTTTTCGTCAAGTGTCCATGCATGCCCAGCTGTAGCGAATGGGATATCAGGCACATCTTCCCAGGTAAAAATCGCCAGTACGCCTGGTAAACTTCTGGCTTGTTCATCATTAATACTTACGGCATAACCATGTGCGATAGGGCTACGTACATATTTCGCATAACACATGCCCGCCATAACATAATCGTCAGTATATCGTGCCCGCCCGGTGACCTTAGCAATGGCATCAACGCGCATGCATGATTCACCCGTAGCGGTTGCTTCCCGCGCTTCCATAGAAATCCCCTCGATTTGAACATTTGGTTCTTATGGCAAAGATTTAGTCTAAGCAGGCAAGATTTACGCCAGAAACGACGATAAGCGTTAGGGGAGGAAGGAAGTGTGATGACGTTAAAAAAACACAGATATGATACGAAACAGGACTCTGAATAGGGACAGTGATACGTATCAATATGAGTGGCGATAAAATCAATGTGATAAATTGGGATTATTACGCATCAGGATGGGAAATAGGGTAAAAAAGTCAGGAAATTCGATACCTCTACAGCGAAAATTTTGCTGATGATACTTCCCTTTGCCAAATGAAATTAACCTCTTTCTCTATTACCGCGTTTTTCCAGAAGCAAGAGATTGGGTATCAAGAGGCTGGCTGCTATGATATGGCGTCTTGTTTTTTAAGCGAGGAAAGATTTTGAGTGCGGGACGCCTGAATAAAAAATCTCTGGGTATCGTGATGTTGTTATCGGTTGGACTGCTTTTGGCGGGCTGTTCGGGTAGCAAATCATCCGATACAGGAACGTATTCCGGCTCCGTTTACACCGTGAAACGGGGGGATACGCTATATCGTATTTCGCGCACCACGGGAACCAGCGTAAAAGAGCTGGCGCGACTGAACGGCATTTCCCCCCCTTACACCATTGAAGTTGGTCAGAAACTAAAACTGGGTGGGGCGAAAAGTAGCAGTAGTACACGTAAATCAACCGCCAAATCAACGACCAAAACCGCATCGGTTACACCGTCATCAGCGGTACCGAAATCTTCCTGGCCGCCAGTAGGGCAACGTTGTTGGTTATGGCCAACGACAGGGAAAGTTATCATGCCGTATTCGACAGCAGATGGCGGCAATAAAGGGATTGATATCTCTGCTCCACGGGGTACACCTATTTACGCCGCGGGTGCAGGAAAGGTGGTGTATGTGGGCAACCAGCTGCGTGGCTACGGTAATCTCATCATGATTAAACACAGTGAAGATTACATTACGGCTTACGCCCATAATGACACGATGCTGGTAAATAATGGGCAAAGCGTGAAGGCTGGGCAAAAAATCGCCACCATGGGGAGCACGGATGCGGCATCTGTTCGCCTGCATTTCCAGATTCGTTACCGTGCAACGGCAATTGATCCGCTACGTTACTTGCCGCCGCAGGGCAGCAAGCCAAAATGCTGATGGCGAATTAATCAGCAGTCAGCAGCGCGGCACTTGCTAAGGAGAGCGTAAGGTTTATAATGCCTTACGCATCTCGAAGCGGGCGTAGTTCAATGGTAGAACGAGAGCTTCCCAAGCTCTATACGAGGGTTCGATTCCCTTCGCCCGCTCCATAACCTTTCTTAAAGTATTCTAACTTACTGAATCCTAAGGGATACGGCTTTAAGCCTTCCGACAGTTTTACTCACTGTAACCAACACTGTAACTAAATTTGTTGAAATAGTGAGCAGACTTAAGATCTCAGTACATGCTCAACTCAAAAACCTATCTTTATCAGCGCAATGGCGTCTTTTATATCCGCCTCAGGATGAAGTCCACAGATCGCCTGACCGTTTCACATCCTTCCCATAACCGTTATAAAATAGCGTCAGTATCACTACGGACTAAGGATAGACGTACAGCTATGGTGGATTTGCCCCTATATTTCCAGACATCTGTTATCACTTAACCCATTACAAGCCCGCTGCCGCAGATATTCCCGTGGCGAGCGATAACCCAGCGCACTATGCGGATGCCATTCGTTATAATGCTCGAACGCCTCTGCAAGGTTCTTTGCTGCCGTTAACCCGTCTGGTTT
>NZ_JAYQWM010000007.1:0-116181 GCF_036662595.1 Escherichia sp. Lx600-2
GGTGGAGCTGCATGACAAAGTCATCGGGCATTATCTGAACATAAAACACTATCAATAAGTTGGAGTCATTACCCAGGATGCAGTAATTTATCTTTGCCATTGTCTGCAGAAGAAATACAAGAAATCATCCCAAAATGAGATAGAGTTTCCAGGAATAAAACCTCCGGCATCAGAGAGTGAAATTAATATAACAGATAGTTTTGAATTTTATTCTCTCCTGGAGCTCAGTAAAGATAATGAGAGACGGCTGGAAACATTTCAAAAATGGTATGAAAAAAATAAAGTTTTGTTAGAAAGTCATAAACAAAAACGAACAGAGAAGATTGACGTTGCCGTACGACTTGTAGGGCTGAAAGCCTATGATCTGCATGAAGGGATTCCGGATAGTCCAAAACGAAAAGTTAAAGATGGCATAAATGAAGACATCAAAGCCGATACCAGTTTACGCCTGCCAAAGACAAATATAAGTGATACGTCGCTAAACCGTTATCGCCGCACTGTTAAGGAGATTATCAATAACGAAATCGACGCATTCCTGTTGGAACAGAAGAAAAAAAATAAAAGATTTCCCTACAGTGAAGATAGAGATGTGATTCGACCTTTATGGGGAAAATGCCTGACCGGGCAGTAGATCACTGAGGGGATAACAGCCCGGTTATCCCCTGTTTGTTCTGCTTCAGGTTGCCAGAGCTCTAGGAACACGAGGCAATCGGCAAATTATGCGGCTTTTCCATTAACAGATTCGGCCACAAGAACGACAGTGTGTTTGTTTCGCTCAGGATGTTCACTCCAGATTTCTGATTCCGGGATGCTTTCCCCGTCATAACTGATCCGTTCGCCATCAAACGGGTAATACCGTGCGGAATCAGTATCTAAAATAAACACCTTCAGATTCGTTGAACGACGCGCAATATGCTGCCAGAGAGCTTTTCCTCCTTCATATTGCTCGTTATCACTTAATAGTACAACGCCCGCTTTTGTGACTATCGTTTCATAAACAAACGTTGCAAGACCAACATCGCGTACAGCTCCATCGACAACAATCCCTTCAATCTGAGCAACATCCTGTTCTTCCCAGAATTTCTGGACAAACACGCCTTCAAGTCGGGGACGACGCTGAAGCTCCAGAGTGGCAACAACCTTATGGCGAACATCACCATCAATAACAGAAGGTGCAGCTTCGATTACCGCAGCAAACGGAGTCTTTGGATCCCAGATGATCTGGTAAAGCACGCCCTGAATAGTTACTCCATCCAGTATCGAAAAACGACGGGCTACAGTAGCAGGGGAGTAAGACATTGGAATTACAGCCATTTTAGAATCCCCTCTGAGTAATACAGGCACGAAAATTTACCTCAATAATTATAGTAAACAATACCAGAGCCAGGCGCATCAACAATACTCATCAATTGTACTCAAGTCGTACAACGATCAGGAACGCCCTCACCTTCTACCAAACAGATTGACAACATTATTGCCTGTTTGCTGTTGATAGTTATTAACCCGGTCTTCCCAGATCTCAAGTGCTCTGCGTTTTTCTGGCAAATAATCGTATCGATCATAATGTTTTGAACTGACATCGTTCAACGCATGATTTTGAATACGATCGCGGATTTCCTTACTGATTCCAGCTTCTCCCATTAACGTTTTACAGGTCCGACGTAAGTCACGTGCTGTAAAAATTTTAAAGTCAGGATTACAAGCCCGGAAATACATGATAGCGCGAGCCAGACTGTCCGTACGAACCGGACGCTTACCATTAGTCGAAAGCGGGAAAATGTAAGGGCTCGATTTTTCTTTTGTTAACTCCTGCACACAAGATAATTCCTGTAATGCTGATTCAGTCAACGGTATCAAATGTTCTCGCTTATTTTTAGAGACATCCGCAGTCACCAGCAGCGTTTTTTGCTGAAAATCAACATCACACCACTGACTGGCGATCATTTCGAAGGGACGTTGCCCCCCGGTATAGATACAGAATCGGATCAAATGTTGCATCAATAATCCAACGTTGGTTGCTTCAGCAAAATGTTCCATTAGAAAACGCAACTCTTCGAGTGTCAGCCAGGTGTCACCGACTTTTTCAGCAGATGACTGTTTCGGTATCACTGATACCGGATTGGCCTCCAGCCCAAAAGTAATCCCTACACTTGTGTTCATCGGATCGTTATCAGCTTTCAGACCATAGTTAAATGCAGCCATCAGGTAAGAACGGATCCGGTTAGAGTGAACCACTGCACCGCGCTGAATGATCCCGGCCAGGATATGTTTAATCTGTCCGGAAGTCACATCTTTAGCTTTAGTCTCACGGGGGATCACTGTATAGCATTCATTTTCAAGGCGTTTCAGAACATCCTGCCATGTTCTCTTATTATCAATTTTCATTTTGTTAACATAACCATGAATCAATGCTTCAAATGAGCCCTGTGATTGATGGAGTTGTATCCGCTGCTGTTCTGCAAGCTGTTGTCGCTCCAGTTCTGTCTGGGGATCCTTTCCTTCAATGAGCCAGGCACCATACTTTTTTGCCAGTTCATTCGCTGTAGCCAGTTTCATCTCAGGCCATATACCCAATTGAATGAATCTTTCTTTTTTCCCTTTTTCCACGTAATAGCGGAAATAGAAAATTTTGCTGCCAGAAGACTGAACTTTGATGCCAAGTCGTCCAGTGCCACGTTGAGAACTGTTGCTCCAGACATAGAACGATGTCTTTTTTGCTTTCAATGCTCGGATAGCTGTTTCAGTTAGATTGACGGCCATAGAACCTCTTTTCTAAACCAGTAACAATCAAAATAACTCGTAAATTTGGGTCAGGTAATGGGTCAGGTAACGATCGTACAATGGAGAAAAAACGGAACCAAGCGGAAACAGAAGCAATTACATAATTACTTGATTATAAACAATTAATAAAACAATTACGAACAAACCAAAACAATATAGAATGGACTTGCCTCATGACTCATAATCGCCAGGTCGCTGGTTCAAATCCAGCAAGGGCCACCATCACATACCGCCATTAGCTCATCAGGAAAGAGCGCCAGCCTTCGAAGCTGGTTGCGCGGGGTTCAAGTCCCCGATGGCGGTCCATTATCTGCATCATGCGTTGTTAGCTCAGCCGGACAGAGCAATTGCCTTCTAAGCAATCGGTCACTGGTTCGAATCCAGTACAACGCGCCACACTTATTTTCCCTGGCTCGCTTTTGCGGGCTTTTTATTACAGGAAAGACACCGGACAGTGAAATGTTAAATGCCTCACAATTCAGGCAGTTGATGATTGTCTGGTTGACGGAGAGTTGTTAAAAAATTTTTGCATGGTGAATCCCCCTGTGCGGAGGGGCAATCAGCGAGTAGGTATATGGGATAATCGCGGATTCAGGTGCTGGTACTGAATTCACCGGGAGGCACCCGGCACCATGCAGTTATGCAATGTAAATGTTCACACAAGCAAATCCCCTCTCCGGAGGGGATTTTTTTATGCAAAAAAAGCCCGAGTGTGTTCGGGCAACAGCATGAGATACCTGCATTGTCATTTTTATCGTGTGGATTTTAACCAGGGTTTATAAGGCTGCGCAACTGCGCGGCCTTTTTCGTTTTGCGGGCTGCGGTTCTCCTCTTTTGATTCTCCGTGTAGCCGGACCGTGGCCCGCAACTGTTGAGGAAAATCCCGGAAAGGGGAGGAATAATGGCATTTAAACACTATGACGTGGTCAGGGCGGCGTCGCCGTCAGACCTTGCGGAGCGACTGACACAAAAACTGAAGGAGGGCTGGCAGCCGTTTGGCAGTCCTGTGGCTATCACTCCTTATACACTGATGCAGGCTATTGCCGCAGAGGGTGATGTGACCACGCCTGTGGTTGTGCCCGACACAGGGGCTGGTGGCTCTCCGGGAGTGGCTATCACTGAACCGGAGTATTACTACGTTATTCCCCTGGCCGGGCAGTCGAACGGTATGGCCTATGGTGAGGGGCTTCCTCTGCCGCAGACCTATGATCGCCCTGACTCCCGTATTAAGCAGCTGGCCCGTCGCAGCACTGTGACGCCGGGTGGTGATACCTGTGCATACAATGACGTTATTCCGGCAGACCACTGTCTGCATGATGTTCAGGACATGAGCGCACTTAACCATCCTCATGCAGACCTGAGTAAGGGCCAGTACGGGACTGTCGGTCAGGGGCTGCATATTGCCAAAAAACTGCTGCCTTATATCCCGCAGAATGCCGGGATACTTCTGGTGTCCTGTTGCCGTGGCAGTTCGGCATTTACCACCGGAGCCGACGGCTCATTCAGTGAGGTCAGCGGTGCTTCCGCTGATTCTTCACGCTGGGGAGCCGGTAAACCCCTGTATCAGGACCTGCTCAGTCGCACCAGAGCGGCGCTGGCGAAGAACCCGAAAAATAAACTTCTGGCTGTGGTATGGATGCAGGGAGAGGCAGACCTTGCTTCAGGAAGTCAGCAGCATAATGGTTTATTCACAGCCATGGTTCAGCAGTTCAGAACCGACCTGTCTCCACTTGCAGCGCAGTGCGTGAGTGGAAATGCTGGCACGGTGCCGTGGATTTGTGGTGATACCACGTATTACTGGAAAAACACGTATGCCACGCAGTATGAAACAGTCTATGGCGCATATAAAAATCTGACCGCACAGAATATTTTCTTTGTACCGTTCCTGACGGATGAGAATGGACAGAACACGCCAACGAATGCTCCGGCGGAAGACCCGGATATTGTGGCTGTCGGGTATTACGGTGCGGCATCCCGAACCCAGGGCAGTTTTGTTTCGACACAGCGTGACAGCCATTTCAGCTCATGGGCACGCAGGGGCGTCATTTCAGACCGTCTGGCCTCAGCTATTATGCTCCATGCAGGGCGCACGGCTGAACTGATGCGCGGGCAGACCGTGACACCACCGGATGAGAAGCCGTCACCTGATACACCATCAAAACCGTCCACACCACCGGCTGACACAACGACAATGAGCACGTTGCTTGCTTACCGGGCATCAGAGTCTGAAGGACAGCTGGCACCACAGGGCTGGACTGCCGGTGGTGGCAAGGCTCAAATCGTGGATGATGCCGGAGCCAGCGGGGGTAAGGCAATGAAACTGACCAAGGAAACAGGTAAATCCTCCTGGTACCTTGAGCATGATGCCGGTAATGGTGCAGACCTGCTGGGTAAAGGTGGTCTTGTCAGCTGCCGGTTTAAGGTTGACGGCACACTGACGGCTAATCAGTACGCACTGGCGCTGTACTGGCCGGTTTCTGCCCTGCCACAAGGGGTTACCCTGGAAGGTAATGCCGGTCATAACCTGCTGGCATCGTTTTATGTTCAGAGCGATGCCACAGACCTTAACGTGATGTACCACAAGGGTAATCCAGGCCAGAACACGAAGCTGGGTTCATTCGGTGCATTTAATAACGAATGGCATACGCTGGCATTCCGTTTTGCCGGTAATAACAGCATTCAGGTGACGCCGGTGATTGATGGACAGGACGGGACACCGTTCATGCTGTCGCAGTCTCCGGTCGGCACGTTTACGGCAGACAAGTTGCGCGTGACCGATATCACTAACGGTGCAACATACCCGGTGCTGATTGACAGCATTGTGGTGGAAGTGAATAACGCGTAAGCAGGATAAAAAAATGCCGCCGGGAAAGGGAAAACAAGAAACCGGCGGCAAAGGTTGTCACATCCAAAGCAAAACATGCAGGACGCTTTTTTAACCAACAGGTATTAACGATGTCAACACCATATCAATAACTGGGAGGGATAATGACATTTTTACAGCTTATTTTATTGTATTTCTGTACAGCAGTTTGTGTGCTGTATCTTCTTTCTGGTGGGTACAGAGTCGTGAGAGATTTCTGGTGCAGACAGATTGACAAAAGGGCCGCTGAGAAAATCAGCGCCAGTCAGTCAGCCGGAACAAAACCCGAAGAGCCTCTCATTCCGTAGCAACTTTCTTAACAACACCTTTCAACGAGAAAATACCATGTCAGAAATAAAATCGCTGGTCACTGCTGAAGCAGTGAAGGATGTTCTGCGCTCTGAAGAAGTCAGGAGCGCACTGAAACAGCAACTTCGTCAGAATCTTGAGGCGCGTCTTGATGCTGAAGTGGATGCCATTCTGGATGAACTGCTGGGGGTAACGGCTGCTCACGGGCCTGAAGACGGTGCGGGTGACAGTGCTGTTTCAGATGGTGTCGTGTCTCAGCCTGATGGTGGCAGTGAGCCTCAGCCTGACGGCGAAATGATGATGTAACCATGCGCAGGGGCTGTCGGTGTGAGCTGATGCCCCTCTTGTTGTTGTGAGCTTCCGGATTGCGGGAGACGGGGTATGTACCAGATGGAAAAAATCACAACAGGTGTGTCATACACCACGTCAGCGGTGGGGACGGGCTACTGGTTCCTGCAGCTGCTGGACAGGGTTTCCCCGTCTCAGTGGGCGGCAATAGGCGTGCTGGGGAGTCTGCTGTTTGGTCTGCTGACATATCTGACGAACCTGTATTTCAAAATTAAAGAAGACCGGCGTAAGGCGGCGCGGGGAGAGTAGACGATGAATAAACAATACGAACTGGTTGTTAAAGGGATAAATAATTACCCGGATAAGATTACTGTTACTGTGGCGCTGGAAACGGGTGGGTATACGTCACTGTTGTTGCCAAATGTGGCGATTAGTCTTGACCGTACTGAAGGTGCCACGCTGGAGTTTTACGAAGCTGAGGCGAAAAAGCAGGCGAAGCAGTTTTTCATGGATGTTGCTGCCGGGTTATGTGAAGGGAACGAACCGTTGCCGGAAAAGCGCCCCGTAATTTTAGAGGCGCAGGATGTGTTGATAACCTACAGAGGAAAACTACCGGGAATAATTACTGGTTCTCTGAAGACTCCACCGCTGGCCTGAAGACTTAACATATCCAGGGATTTGAAATCGATAAACCCTGATAAATATCCATGAACGCAAAAATCAGATACGGCCTGTCGGCTGCCGTTCTGGCGCTGATTGCCGCAGGTGCGCCTGCGCCTGACATTCTCGACCAGTTTCTGGATGAAAAGGAAGGTAACCACACCACGGCATACCGTGATGGTGCGGGTATCTGGACCATCTGCCGTGGAGCCACCCGGGTGGATGGTAAGCCTGTCCTCCCGGGCATGAAGTTGTCGAAGGAAAAATGCGACCAGGTTAACGCCATTGAACGTGATAAGGCGCTGGCATGGGTGGCGAAAAACATCAAAGTGCCACTGACTGAACCCCAGAAAGCGGGTATTGCGTCATTCTGTCCTTACAACATTGGCCCAGGTAAGTGTTTCCCGTCGACGTTTTATAAACGAATTAATGCAGGAGATCGAAAAGGTGCCTGCGAAGCGATTCGCTGGTGGATTAAGGACGGTGGCAGAGACTGCCGTATTCGCTCAAATAACTGTTATGGTCAGGTATCCCGTCGTGACCAGGAGAGCGCTCTGGCGTGCTGGGAAATCGACAGATAAGCAGAATATTTTGCTGAAAAATGACGTTGGCCAGCGCGGGCGGATAACACGAAATCCTGCGAACTGGCAAAATGTAAGTGAATAAAGTTAGGCAGATTATTTCACGCAGAGGCACCGTAATGGTGCCTTTGTCATTTCTGCGCTTCGCACAAGCGTAAATAAACCAAAGAACCTTTCAGGATGAGCCCTGGTGGATAACCGGCAGTGGTCTGGTTAACCCTCTTTGGGCTGGTTATTCCTGTGCGCAGGGTTCATCACTAAAAGGAATCAACCATGAAAGAGATGATTTCTGTCGATCATGAAATATCCATGAGTAGTCTGGATTTTCTGAATAACATTATTAATCCAGCCCGGGCAGAAGCCGGAGAAGTCCCTCATGAACCGCGTAAGTTTCTTGCAAAAATTGAGGATGAGCTAGAGCTTGATGGAACCGGAAAAAAATTCCGGTTAAACAATAACCAGACAAGAACGGCATACTATGATCTGGATTTTGACCAGATGATGCTCGTTGGCATGAGGGAGTCAAAGGCCGTTCGTCGTTCTGTGCTGGCAAGACTCAAAGCGATGCATGGTATTCAGATCCCCCGGACTTTACCTGAGGCGTTGCGATTTGCGGCAAAACTGGCTGAACAGAAAGCAGTGCTGGAAAATCAACTGGCAATAGCAGCGCCGAAGGCTGAATTTGTTGATAACTATGTTGAAGCATCTGGTCTGATGGGATTCCGGGAAGTTGCTAAGTTACTCGGTATCAAAGAAACCGATTTCCGGCTGTTTTTGTTGGAGAACGGAATAATGTATCGCCTCGCTGGAAAAATGACGCCTTACTCGTATCACCTGGATGCGGGGCGGTTTAGCGTGAAAACGGGCGAGGCGGGCAATGGTCATGCTTTTACGCAGGTTAAATTCACCCCAAAAGGTGTTCAGTGGATTGCTGGTCTGCTTGCTGCATGGAGAGCTACCGCAGCATGAAGATGATAAAAATGGACTGGAAATTTTTGTTGGTCTGGCTGATTCCGTTTTTATGGGTGGTTGCCAGGTTAATTACTGCTATTAAGAGGTAAAGATGTCAGACAAACTCATAATGCTGGCGAAGGGCCTTTGTGTAATCGTCGGTATTTCATTTTCACTAATGCTGGTTGCTCTTTTTCTTTCCATAACCTGGATGGCGTTGACTTCAGCAGGGCTGGTGGGGTGAGCATAAACCGAATGCTTTCCGCGTTTACCGTTATTCTGCTGGTGGTCTGTGGTGCGCTGTGGCTGGCAACAGACCATTACCGTGATAACGCCATCACCTACAAAGCGCAGCGCGATAAAAAAGCCAGAGAGCTGGAGCTGGCAAACGCAACCATTACTGACATGCAGCAGCGCCAGCGTGATGTTGCTGCGCTTGATGCCAGATACTCAAGGGAATTAGCCGATGCGAGAGCTGAAAATGAAACTCTGCGTGCTGATGTTGCCGCTGGCCGTAAGCGCCTGCGGATCAACGCCACCTGCTCCGGTACCGTGCGTGAAGCCACCGGCACCTCCGGAATGGATAATGCAACCGGCCCCCGACTGGCAGACACCGCTGAACGGGATTATTTCACCCTCAGAGAGCGGTTGATGACAATGCAGAAGCAACTGGAAGGGGCGCAGGACTATATCCGCACTCAGTGTATTAACTAGTATTTTTGTTATCCGGAGAATGCATGAAGAAATTACTGGTAACCGTAAAGCCTTTTCAGGGAACAATTCCGTTCCGTATTTTGCAGCGTGGTCGTGTTCTTGTTGAAGGTTCGTTCAGTGGTAAATGTACGCAATTACACTCCCGGACCTTTCAGGTGAATGCCACGAATGAAGAGCTAACCGTTGAGTGTACGATGAATGCCGCTAAATGCCGCATGGTATTCGCTGCATTACAGCCAGTGTGTTGAGCGACCTTATTATCCATGCGCGGTATTGTCGCCGTATCCCCGCATTAACAGAGACCGCAGCCCGACAGGGAGACTCCTCTGCGAGAGTGTGCGGGATAATCAAAAACGATACACACCGGGGTTTACCGCGTTAACGGAGCGCGGCGTTGTCCCCTCATGGTCGCTGGTCCGGTGCGATGGTGGAAGAAACCGGACGATGTGTTACCTCGCAAGCTCTGTTATGTCATGTGTCTGATTTGTGATTTAAGTCGGATAATTGTCGTTGCCATTAAGCAGAGGATTGATGACCGACAGGGTGGCATTGTTAGAATAAGACTTATTCTTATCTGTGCCGGGAATGAAAATGAAAAGAAACCTTCCGTTAATTATTTTGTTGTCTTCTCTGGTTATGGGCTGTACGCAACATAAAACAGATATGCCCCGACAGTTGGTTAAGGCATTACCACAATATCCGGCCTATGCAGCGGCAAATTATATAAAGGGACGGGTTGATGTGAAGTTTGATATTGGTGCTGATGGTACTGTCACCCGAATTGAGTTTATCCGTTCAGAGCCGCACCATTTGTTTGATGAGCAGGTTGTAAAGGCGATGGCAAAATGGCGATTTGAGAAGGACAGGCCGTGTAAAGGCGTGAAGAAAACGTTTATCTTTAGTCCTTCTGCACCCTGATTATTTCATCAGAAATTAATTATCACTCTGTTGTTATTCTGTACATCCCGGCAGGGTAAGTCTTGTTCCGTCGGATATGAAGATGAAATATTGTTGGAGGACAGTGGGTACCTGCTCCTGTAGCCGAACGTTCATTTCTCGTTATTTTTCATGCTGGCCGGGCGCAGATGCGTTGCATCTGTTGCCAGCCTTCTCCTGCAGGCTTCAATAACCCACGCTGAAAAGTTTCCTGAACCTTTCAGATCAAGAGCGATGTTAATTTGTTCAATCATCTGGTTTGGAAATCGGATGTTGCGGGTTGTTGTTCTGCGGGTTCTGTTCTTTGATGACATAATGTTTCCCCATATTCAGTGTTGCTGATTTGTATTATCTGAAGTTGCTTTTACGTTAATTTGATGCAGATCAATCAATACGATACCTGCGTCATAATTGATTATTTCTCGTGGTTTGATGGCGTACACACATGTTGTGATAAACCTTATATAGATGATAATCATTATCATTTCGTGGGTCCTTTCCGGCGATCCGGGCCGTTACGGGGCGGCGACCTCGCGGATTTTCACTATTTATGAAAATTTTCCGGGATCCATGTCCGGTTTCTCTGCAAGTTAACCATATGAAAAATATAAAAACATGCTTTCCATGAACCGGGCATGCGCAAAAAATAGACACTAAAACCGGACATGACCGGTTTTGTTGTGATTGTGAGGTGAGAGTTTTTGCGAGGTGAGGAGTGGCTACGCAGACTGAAGTTGCCAGGCATTTAAGTCTGACCGATCGCCAGCTTCGCAGATTGCAGAAATTGCCGGGTGCCCCGATATCGAATAAGCGAGGGCAACTGGATCTGGATGCCTGGCGCGATTTTTACATATCGTATCTGAGAAGAAGTAAAAACGATGTGCCTGATGGCGATAGCGAAGACGACTATGAGGAGAAATTGCTTATTGCCAGATGGGAACTGACAGCAGAACAGGCTGTTACACAGCAGTTAAAAAATGAGGTGTCAAAAGGAAAACTTATTGACACCGGGTTCTGTATTTTTGCCCTCAGCAAGCTGGCAATGGCGTTATCCAGTACGCTTGATTCCATCCCTTTATCCATGCAGCGACAGTTTCCTGATTTAACACCGCGCCATCTTGACCATCTGAAAACCCTTATTGCGAAGGGGGCAAATCAGTGTGCGCGGGCGGGGGATAAATTACCGGATTTACTCGATGAATATATCAGAGCAACAACTGAATAATATGATGAGTGCTGTCACAACAGCATTACAGCCCCTGATAAGGGCATTGCCGGTGACGCCAGTTGAATGGGCTGATCAAAATTATTATCTGCCTAAAGAATCTTCATATGGTGAGGGAGAATGGAAAACGCTGCCGTTCCAGATCGCCATCATGAACAGCATGGGGAATGATCAGATCCGGACTGTTAATCTGATTAAATCTGCCCGTGTTGGCTATACAAAGATGTTGCTGGGAGTCGCCGGGTATTTTATTGAGCATAAATCCCGAAACAGTCTGCTTTTTCAGCCCACGGATTCTGCCGCTGAAGATTTTATGAAGTCTCACGTGGAGGCGACGATTCGCGATGTTCCCTGCCTGAAAAAACTTTCTCCCTGGCTGGGACGTAAACATCGTGATAATACCATCACGCTGAAACGCTTTTCATCGGGTGTGGGCTTCTGGTGCCTGGGCGGCGCTGCCGCCAAAAACTACCGTGAAAAATCCGTGGACGTGGTCTGCTATGACGAACTTTCCTCGTTCGAGCCGGATGTCGAAAAAGAGGGCTCGCCAACCCTGCTGGGGGATAAGCGTATTGAGGGCTCGGTATGGCCAAAATCCATTCGCGGCTCGACGCCTAAAATAAAAGGCTCCTGCCAGATCGAAAAAGCGGCCAACGAGTCGGCGCATTTCATGCGTTTTTATGTGCCCTGCCCGCACTGTGGGGAGGCGCAGTATCTGAAATTTGGCGATGAGTCCACGCCTTTTGGCCTTAAATGGGAGAAGGACAGCCCCGAAAGCGTTTTCTACCTCTGTGAACATCATGGCTGCGTGATCCATCAGTCTGAGCTTGACCAGAGCAACGGGCGGTGGATCTGTGAAAACACGGGGATGTGGACCCGCGACGGTCTGACGTTTTTCAGCGCCGCGGATAATGAAATTCCGCCGCCGCGCTCCATCACATTCCATATCTGGACGGCGTACAGTCCGTTCACCACCTGGGTACAGATTGTCTATGACTGGCTGGATGCACTGAAAGATCCCAACGGCCTGAAAACCTTTGTGAACACCACGCTGGGCGAGACCTGGGAAGAGGCCGTGGGCGAAAAACTCGATCACCAGGTGCTGATGGATAAGGTTGTGCGTTACACGGCTGCGGTGCCTTCCCGGGTGGTTTATCTGACGGCGGGCATTGACTCGCAGCGAAACCGTTTTGAGATGTATGTCTGGGGATGGGCTCCGGGAGAGGAAGCCTTTCTGGTGGATAAAATCATCATTATGGGGCGTCCCGATGAGGAAGAGACGCTGTTACGTGTGGATGTGGCGATCAACAAAAAATACCGCCATGCAGACGGAACCGAAATGACCATTTCCCGTGTCTGCTGGGACACCGGGGGGATCGATGGCGAAATTGTCTATCAGAGGTCAAAAAAACACGGTGTTTTCCGGGTGCTGCCGGTAAAAGGTGCATCTGTTTATGGCAAGCCGGTGATCACCATGCCAAAAACCCGCAATCAGCGGGGCGTGTATCTGTGCGAAGTGGGGACGGACACCGCAAAAGAAATTCTCTATGCCCGTATGAAAGCCGATCCCACGCCTGCGGATGAAGCCACGTCGTATGCCATCCGTTTTCCTGATGATCCGGAGATTTTTTCGCAGACAGAGGCGCAGCAACTGGTGGCGGAAGAGCTTGTGGAGAAGTGGGAAAAAGGAAAGATGCGTCTGCTGTGGGATAACAAAAAGCGGCGTAACGAAGCGCTGGACTGCCTGGTGTATGCCTACGCGGCATTACGTGTGTCCGTGCAACGCTGGCAGCTTGATCTGGCTGTACTGGCAAAATCCCGGGAAGAAGAGACGACCCGGCCAACCCTTAAAGAACTGGCAGCGAAGCTGTCCGGAGGAGTGAATGGTTACAGTCGCTGAACTGCAGGCGCTGCGTCAGGCGCGCCTTGATTTATTAACCGGTAAACGGGTGGTGTCTGTCCAGAAAGATGGTCGCAGAATTGAATATACGGCGGCTTCTCTGGATGAGCTTAACCGGGCGATCAATGATGCGGAGTCGGTACTGGGGACAACCCGGCGTCGCCGTCGTCCGCTGGGAGTGAGGTTATGAAACGAACGCCTGTCCTGATTGATGTGAACGGCGTTCCGCTTCGTGAGAGTCTCAGCTACAACGGGGGCGGTGCAGGATTTGGCGGGCAAATGGCTGAGTGGTTGCCACCGGCGCAGAGTGCCGATGCGGCCCTGCTACCCGCGTTGCGTCTGGGGAATGCCCGGGCAGATGATCTGGTGCGCAATAACGGAATAGCGGCTAATGCGGTGGCTCTGCATAAGGATCACATTGTCGGGCATATGTTTCTGATCAGCTACCGTCCGAACTGGCGCTGGCTGGGGATGCGGGAGACCGCAGCAAAAAGCTTTGTCGATGAGGTGGAGGCGGCCTGGTCGGAATACGCCGAAGGGATGTTTGGCGAGATCGACGTGGAAGGAAAACGCACGTTCACGGAATTTATCCGTGAAGGTGTGGGCGTTCATGCGTTTAACGGCGAAATCTTTGTGCAGCCGGTCTGGGATACGGAAACCACGCAGTTATTCCGTACGCGTTTTAAAGCCGTGAGTCCGAAACGGGTGGACACGCCTGGACACGGTATGGGGAACCGTTTTCTGCGGGCCGGTGTGGAGGTCGATCGATATGGCCGTGCCGTCGCGTACCATATTTGTGAGGACGATTTTCCGTTCTCTGGTAGTGGACGATGGGAACGGATCCCGCGTGAACTTCCCACCGGGCGTCCGGCCATGCTGCATATTTTCGAGCCGGTGGAGGACGGGCAGACCCGTGGGGCTAATCAGTTTTACAGCGTCATGGAACGGCTGAAGATGCTCGATTCCCTGCAGGCAACACAGCTTCAGTCGGCCATAGTGAAGGCGATGTATGCAGCGACGATTGAAAGTGAACTTGATACCGAAAAGGCCTTTGAATATATCGCCGGTGCGCCGCAGGGGCAGAAGGATAATCCGCTTATTAATATTCTGGATAAGTTCTCCACCTGGTATGACACGAATAGCGTGACGCTGGGCGGTGTCAAAATTCCGCACCTTTTCCCCGGTGATGATCTGAAACTTCAGACCGCGCAGGATTCAGACAATGGATTTTCGGCGCTTGAACAGGCGCTGCTGCGGTATATCGCCGCCGGTCTTGGCGTTTCCTACGAACAGTTGTCCCGTGATTACTCGAAGGTCAGTTATTCAAGTGCCCGCGCATCCGCCAATGAGTCGTGGCGCTATTTTATGGGGCGGCGAAAATTTATTGCGTCCCGGCTGGCCACGCAGATGTTTTCCTGCTGGCTGGAAGAGGCACTTCTTCGGGGGATTATTCGTCCGCCACGGGCACGTTTTGATTTTTATCAGGCGCGATCAGCCTGGTCACGGGCTGAGTGGATTGGAGCCGGAAGAATGGCCATTGACGGGCTCAAGGAGGTTCAGGAATCAGTGATGCGCATTGAGGCCGGACTGAGCACGTATGAGAAAGAGCTGGCGCTGATGGGCGAGGATTATCAGGACATTTTCCGCCAGCAGGTCAGGGAATCTGCAGAGCGGGAAAAAGCCGGACTCTCACGTCCGGTGTGGATAGCGCAGGCGTATCAGCAGCAGATAGCGGAGAGTCGCAGGCCGGAAGAGGAGACAACACCACGTGAGACGTAATCTTTCACACATTATTGCCGCAGCATTCAATGAACCGCTGCTTCTGGAGCCCGCCTATGCGCGGGTTTTCTTTTGCGCGCTCGGGCGCGAGATGGGGGCAGCAAGTCTTTCGGTACCACAACAGCAGGTACAGCTTGATGCTCCCGGAATGCTGGCTGAAACGGACGAGTACATGGCCGGAGGTAAACGACCGGCCCGTGTTTACCGGGTGGTGAACGGTATTGCGGTACTGCCGGTGAGCGGCACGCTGGTGCACCGGCTGGGGGGGATGCGGCCATTTTCCGGAATGACTGGCTATGACGGCATTGTCGCCTGTCTTCAGCAGGCAATGGCAGATAGCCAGGTGCGGGGCATACTGCTGGACATTGACAGTCCGGGCGGGCAGGCCGCCGGCGCGTTTGACTGCGCTGACATGATTTACCGCCTCCGTCAGCAGAAGCCGGTCTGGGCACTGTGCAATGACACGGCCTGTTCTGCAGCCATGCTGCTGGCGTCGGCCTGCTCCCGACGGCTGGTTACCCAGACATCCCGTATCGGCTCCATTGGCGTGATGATGAGCCATGTCAGCTATGCCGGTCATCTGGCGCAGGCCGGTGTGGATATCACGCTGATTTATGCCGGGGCGCACAAGGTGGATGGCAATCAGTTTGAAGCGTTGCCGGCAGAGGTTCGCCAGGATATGCAGCAGCGGATTGATGCGGCGCACCGGATGTTTGCCGAAAAAGTGGCGATGTATACCGGGTTGTCTGTGGATGCGGTCACGGGAACAGAGGCCGCCGTTTTTGAAGGTCAGTCCGGCATTGAGGCCGGGCTGGCGGATGAATTAATCAATGCGTCGGATGCCATCAGTGTGATGGCCACGGCGCTGAACAGTAATGTCAGAGGAGGCACTATGCCGCAATTAACTGCAACGGAAGCCGCCGTGCAGGAGAACCAGCGAGTGATGGGGATCCTGACATGCCAGGAAGCGAAAGGACGTGAACAGCTTGCCACGATGCTGGCAGGGCAACAGGGCATGAGCGTTGAACAGGCCCGGGCGATTCTGGCCGCGGCGGCACCGCAGCAGCCGGTGGCATCCGCGCAGAGTGAAGCCGATCGCATTATGGCGTGTGAAGAAGCGAACGGTCGTGAACAACTGGCAGTAACGCTGGCGGCGATGCCGGAGATGACGGTGGAAAAAGCCCGCCCGATCCTGGCTGCTTCACCGCAGGCGAATGCCGGACCATCACTCCGTGATCAGATCATGGCACTGGATGAGGCAAAAGGGGCTGAGGCGCAGGCTGAACAGCTGGCTGCCTGCCCGGGAATGACCGTGGAGAGCGCCAGGGCTGTGCTGGCTGCGGGATCAGGTAAGGCAGAACCGGTCTCTGCATCCACAACCGCCCTGTTTGAACATTTCATGGCGAACCATTCACCGGCTGCGGTCCAGGGGGGCGTGTCACAGGCGTCAGAAGACGGTGATG
This sequence comes from Escherichia sp. Lx600-2, assembly GCF_036662595.1. Taxonomy (NCBI): domain Bacteria; kingdom Pseudomonadati; phylum Pseudomonadota; class Gammaproteobacteria; order Enterobacterales; family Enterobacteriaceae; genus Escherichia; species Escherichia sp. Lx600-2. The sequence continues at coordinate 16,451 of NZ_JAYQWM010000007.1, forward strand.
CGGACGTGAAAATGCTCATGGCCATGCCATGAAGTCAGTGCTGAACATCAATACGAGGTTTTAACAATATGGTGACGAAAACCATCACTGAACAGCGTGCGGAAGTACGTATTTTTGCCGGTAATGATCCGGCTCACACCGCCACAGGCAGCAGCGGGATTTCCTCGGCAACACCGGCACTGACACCCCTGATGCTGGATGGGGCCACCGGGAAACTGGTGGTCTGGGACGGACAGAAAGCCGGTAGTGCGGTTGGCATACTGGTACTGCCGCTTGAAGGCACAGAGGCGGTGCTGACGTATTACAAGTCGGGGACCTTTGCGACGGAGGCAATCCGCTGGCCTGAAAGTGTGGATGAACACAAAAAGGCCAACGCCTTTACCGGCAGTGCCCTGAGTCACGCGGCGCTGCCGTAACACGTTATCAGGCCACCGCGTTGGCCTGACTGATTTCTTAATGAAAGGAACTGATTTATGGGATTGTTTACGACCCGCCAGTTACTCGGTTATACCGAACAAAAAGTTAAATTCCGTGCGCTGTTTCTGGAGCTGTTTTTCCGCCGTACGGTGAATTTCCACACCGAAGAGGTGATGCTGGACAAAATTACCGGAAAAACGCCGGTGGCGGCCTATGTCTCCCCGATCGTTGAAGGAAAAGTGCTTCGCCATCGCGGTGGTGAAACCCGCGTGTTACGTCCGGGCTACGTCAAGCCCAAACACGAATTTAATTACCAGCAGGCGGTTGAGCGCCTTCCTGGTGAAGATCCGGCTCAGCTGAACGACCCGGCCTACCGTCGTCTGCGTATCATTACCGATAACCTCAAACAGGAAGAGCACGCTATTGTCCAGGTGGAAGAAATGCAGGCGGTGAATGCCGTGCTGTATGGCAAATACACCATGGAAGGGGAACAGTTTGACACGGTCGAGGTGGATTTCGGACGCTCTGAAGGAAATAACATTGAGCAGGCCGACGGTAAAAAATGGTCTGAGCAGGACCGTGATACGTTTGATCCGACGCATGATATTGACCTTTACTGCGATCAGGCCAGCGGTCTTGTGAATATTGCCATTATGGACGGTACGGTCTGGCGTCTGCTGAATGGCTTTAAGCTGTTCCGCGAAAAACTGGATACCCGTCGCGGCTCAAATTCACAACTCGAAACGGCAGTGAAAGACCTGGGAGCGGTGGTGTCTTTCAAAGGGTATTACGGTGATCTGGCCATTGTGGTGGCGAAAACGTCTTATGTGGCAGACGACGGTACCGAAAAACGTTATCTGCCGGTGGGCACACTGGTCCTGGGGAATACGGCAGCAGAGGGCATTCGTTGCTATGGTGCCATTCAGGATGCGCAGGCGTTGTCCGAAGGTGTGGTGGCCTCTTCCCGTTATCCGAAACACTGGCTGACTGTGGGCGATCCGGCCCGTGAATTCACCATGACGCAGTCCGCACCGCTGATGGTGCTGCCGGATCCGGATGAGTTTGTGGTGGTGCAGGTGAAATAATCCGTGAGCGGGGGCGAAATGCCCCCGTGTCTTTTTTCACAGGAGGCTGAGATGGCAACAAAAGAAGAAAATCTGAATCGTCTTCGTCAACTGGCTGGCCTGCTGGGGCGCGAGGCGGATATGTCGGGGAGTGCTGCGGATATTGCGCAACGTGTGTCTGAGTGGGAAGAGGAGCTTGCTGTTTCCCCGGAGGGCATTATGCACTCTGATGAGAGCGGGGCTGATCAAAATCACACAGACGATGGTGAGCAGTTGAACAACACGGATGCTCCGGATGATGTTAAAGCCGTCCGGGTACGGAAGTGCCTGCAAGTAATGGGGTATTGCCCGGAGACAGGTCGTCCCGTTGAGCTGGCGTTACGGGGTATGCGTGTTCTGGTGCCATCATCACTGGCAACGGCCATGATACAGCACGGAACGGCTGAATATGCGTGATTTTCAGAATGCCTTTGATGCTGCCCTCGCCGGGGTAGACAGTACGATCGTTGAAGTGATGGGGCTCTGTGCGCAGTTCACCTCGGGGGCACAGTGTGGCAGCGAAGTTCAGGGGGTTTTTGACGATCCGGAGTCGCTGGGGTTTGCCGGTGGCGGGGTCCGTATTGAAGGAAGCAGCCCGTCATTATTTGTGCGGACGGATACGGTTCGTGCCGTGCGGCGTGGTGACACGCTGACCATTAATGGTGAGACATTCTGGGTGGATCGTGTTTCTCCGGATGACGGGGGCAGCTGTTATCTCTGGCTCAACCGTGGGCAACCACCCGCAGTTAACCGGCGACGATAAACGCAGGGTGAATTATGGCGATAAAATGGCTTGATCAGGCGATTGACAATCTGAGCCGGGTTCGTAAAAACGCCATTCCGGCTGCTTCTGCAATGACCATTAACCGCGTGGCCACAACGGCGATTAATCAGTCTTCGTCACAGGTTGCCCGGGAAACCAGGGTGAGACGGAAACTGGTAAAGGAACGGTCCAGACTGAAACGGGCGACGGTCAGAAATCCGAATGCCAGAATTATCGTTAACCGCGGTGATCTCCCTGTGATTAAGCTGGGGATCAGAATGCTGGGGCGTCGTCCGAACAGCATACTCAAAGCCGGTCAGCATCGTTATCAGCGGGCATTTATCCAGCGATTAAATAATGGGCGCTGGCATGTTATGCAACGTCTTCCCCAGGCCAGATATGAGGAGGGCAATGACGACAAGGGAAGGAAAAAGCGTAATCGACTTCCCATTCAGGTGGTGAAAATCCCGATGGCGGCCCCACTGAAACAGGCATTTGATGAGAATGTTGACCGTATCCGGCGTGAACGCCTGCCTAAAGAACTGGCATACGCGCTGAAACAACAACTGAGGATTGCGATAAAACGATGAAACACACTGACATTCGTGCCGCAGTGCTGGATGCACTCGAGCAGCATGAACACGGGGCGACGCTGTTTGATGGTCGCCCCGTTGTTTTTGACGAAGAGGATTTTCCTGCGATCGCGGTTTATCTGACGGATGCAGAGTATACCGGTGAAGAGCTGGATGCAGATACCTGGCGGGCCACACTGCATATTGAGGTGTTTTTACCGGCACAGGTACCTGATTCGGAGCTCGATCAGTGGATGGAAAGCCGGATTTATCCGGCGATGACTGCGATCCCTGCACTGGCAGGACTGATTACCACGATGGTTACGCAGGGCTATGAGTATCGTCGTGATGACGATATGGCGTTATGGAGCTCTGCAGATCTGACTTATTCCATTACATACGAGATGTGAGGACGATATGGCAACACCAAATCCCCTTGAGCCGGTAAAAGGTGCCGGTACCACTCTGTGGGTTTACAACGGCAAGGGTGATGCTTATGCAAACCCGTTGTCAGACGATGACTGGCAGCGACTGGCTAAGGTGAAGGATCTGACGCCGGGCGAGATGACGGCAGAATCCTACGATGATAACTACCTGGATGATGAAGACGCGGACTGGACCGCGACCGGGCAGGGGCAGAAATCTGCAGGTGATACCAGTTTTACGCTGGCCTGGAAACCGGGAGAGGAAGGCCAGAAAGGGCTTATAGGCTGGTTTGAAAGCGGCGATGTCCGGGCCTATAAAATCCGTTTTCCGAATGGCACGGTGGATGTGTTTCGTGGCTGGGTCAGCAGTATCGGTAAGGCCGTGACGGCGAAAGAAGTGATCACCCGCACGGTGAAAGTCACTAACGTGGGTAAACCTTCTGTAGCGGAAGAACGCAGCAAAATTACGCCGGTCAGTGCGATTAAGGTGACGCCGACATCCGGTACGGTGGCAAAAGGGAAAACAACCACCCTGACGGTTTCTTTTGAGCCGGAAAGTGCAACCGACAAGACGTTCAGAGCGGTTTCCGCCGATCCGTCAACGGGAACCATTGCTGTGAAAGATATGGTGATCACTGTGACGGGGATTAAGGCCGGAAAAGTGAGTATCCCCGTGATTTCCGGTAATGGTCAGTTTGCCACGGTAGCTGAAGTCACCGTTACTGAAGCGGGCGCTGCAGGGTAAACGGAGGTAATACATGTTTCTGAAAACAGAACAATTTGAATATAACGGTGTATCCGTCATGCTTTCTGAGCTGTCTGCGCTGCAGCGTATTGAGCATCTTGCCCTCCTGAAACGGCGGGCAGAAGAGGCTGAAGCCAGCGGCAACCTGCAGGTGAGTGTGGAAGATCTTGTCAGAACCGGCGCGTTTCTGGTGGCGATGTCCCTGTGGCATAACCATCCACAGAAAACGCAGTCACCGTCAATGAATGAGGCCGTGATGAAGATAGAGCAGGAAGTGCTCACCACCTGGCCTGCCGATGCCATTGCCCGGGCGGAAGACGTGGTGTTGTGCCTGTCCGGGATGATCGAAGCTGTTCGTCCGGATACTGATATTACTGAAGTGGCGAAAAATAACACGCTGACTGATGATGATTTTTCTGCGGGAAAGTCTTCGACGGCGAGCTGAATTTTGCCCTCAGACTGGCGCGTGAGATGGGGAGGCCTGACTGGCGCGCCATGCTTGCCGGGATGACATCCACCGAATATGCCGACTGGCGACATTTTTACCGCACGCATTATTTTCACGATACCCAACTGGATATGCATTTTTCCGGGCTGACGTACGCCGTACTCAGCCTGTTTTTTTGCGATCCGGATATGCATCCCTCTGATTTCAGTCTGCTTGTCCCCCGGCATGAGGAAGAGCAGGTTGAGAGGCCGGATGAGGACAAAATGCTGATGCAGAAAGCGGCAGGACTTGCCGGAGGCGTCCGGTTCGGTGGGGACGGAGGGCGCGATATTTTATCGTCTGCGGATGTGGCGGATGTCATGGTGGATGATGCCGCATTAATGATGGCTTCAGCGGGGATTCCAGGAGGTGTGAGATATGTCCCAGCCGGTTGGTGATCTTGTTATTGACCTGAGTCTGGATGCTGTCCGTTTCGATGAGCAGATGAGCCGGGTAAGGCGTCATTTTTCAGGTCTGGATACCGACGCCAGAAAAACCGCCAGTGCTGTTGAACAGGGCCTGAGCCGCCAGGCGCTGGCTGCACAAAAAGCCGGGATTTCCGTCGGGCAGTATAAAGCGGCCATGCGAACCCTGCCCGCACAGTTTACGGATATCGCCACGCAGCTTGCCGGTGGTCAGAATCCCTGGCTGATCCTGCTGCAACAGGGCGGTCAGGTGAAGGACTCCTTCGGCGGGATGATCCCCATGTTCAGGGGGCTCGCCGGTGCGATCACCCTGCCGATGGTCGGGGTCACCTCGCTGGCGGTGGCGACAGGTGCGCTGGTGTACGCCTGGTACCAGGGAGATTCCACGCTTTCAGCGTTTAATAAAACCCTGGTTCTTTCCGGTAATCAGTCCGGACTGACTGCCGATCGTATGCTGACTCTCTCAAGAGCCGGGCAGGCAGCAGGGCTGACGTTTAACCAGGCGAGAGAGTCACTGGCAGCCCTGGTGAATGCCGGTGTGCGTGGTGGTGAACAGTTTGATGCCATCAACCAGAGTGTCGCGCGTTTTGCGTCTGCATCCGGTGTGGAGGTGGATAAAGTCGCTGAAGCCTTCGGGAAGCTGACCACTGACCCGACGTCGGGACTGATGGCGATGGCACGCCAGTTCCGTAACGTGACGGCAGAGCAGATTGCGTATGTTGCGCAGCTGCAGCGTTCCGGAGACGAGGCCGGGGCCTTACAGGCGGCGAACGATATCGCCACAAAAGGCTTTGATGAGCAGACCCGTCGCCTGAAAGAGAACATGGGGACGCTGGAAACCTGGGCGGATAAAACAGGGAAGGCGTTCAAATCGATGTGGGATGCCATTCTGGATATCGGTCGTCCGGAATCCTCAGCGGATATGCTTGCCAGTGCGCAGAAGGCATTCGATGAGGCGGATAAAAAATGGCAGTGGTACCAGAGCCGGAGCCAGCGCCGGGGAAAGACCTCCTCTTTCCGTGCCAACCTTCAGGGCGCATGGGATGACCGTGAAAATGCCCGTCTGAGTCTGGCAGCGGCAACGCTGCAGTCGGATATGGAAAAAGCCAGTGAACTGGCGGCAAGGGATAAGGCTGAGCGTGACGCGTCACAGCTGAAATATACCGGAGAGGCACAGAAGGCGTATGAACGGATGCTGTCGCCGCTGGATAAATATACCGCCCGCCAGAAGGAGCTGAATCAGGCCCTGAAAGACGGAAAAATCCTGCAGGCGGATTACAACACGCTGATGGCGTCGGCAAAAAAGGATTATGAGTCGACGCTGAAAAAGCCGTCCGGTGTGAAGGTGTCAGCCGGTGAGCGCCAGGAAGACCGGGCACATGCAGCCATGCTGGCGCTTGAAACCGAGCTCAGGACGCTGGAAAAGCATGCCGGTGCGAATGAGAAAATCAGCCAGCAGCGCCGTGATTTATGGAAGACGGAAAATCAGTATGCGGTCCTGAAAGAGGCGACCACAAAACGGCAGTTATCTGAGCAGGAAAAATCCCTGCTGGCCCATGAGAAAGAGACGCTGGAGTACAAACGCCAGCTGGCTGAGCTGGGCGACAAGGTTGAATACCAGAAACGGCTGAATGAGCTGGCACAGCAGGCGGTGCGGTTTGAAGAGCAACAGAGCGCGAAGCAGGCCGCCATCAGCGCAAAAGCCCGTGGTCTCACTGACCGTCAGGCGCAGCGGGAGTCTGAAGCGCAGCGTCTTCGTGACGTGTATGGCGATAATCCGCAGGCGCTGGCCCGGGTCACCGGGGCACTGAAACAGACATGGGCGGATGAAGACATGCTGCGCGGTGACTGGCTGGCCGGGCTGAAGTCCGGCTGGGGCGAGTGGGCGGAAAGTGCGACGGACAGTTTTTCGCAGGTGAAAAGTGCTGCCACGCAGACCTTTGATGGTATTGCACAGAATATGGCGGCGATGCTGACCGGTGCAGAGGCAGACTGGCGGGGGTTCACCCGTTCGGTGCTGTCCATGATGACAGAAATCCTGCTTAAACAGGCCATGGTGGGAATTGTCGGGCGTATCGGCAGCGCCATTGGTGGTGCTTTCGGTGGTGGCGCATCCGCTTCCACGGGAACGGCCATTGAGGGTGCGGCGGCGAACTTTCATTTTGCGACCGGCGGATTTACGGGGACGGGCGGCAAATATGAGCCTGCGGGGATAGTTCACCGCGGGGAGTTTGTTTTCACGAAGGAGGCAACCAGCCGGATAGGTGTGGGGAATCTTTACCGTCTGATGCGCGGCTATGCGGAAGGGGGGTATGTGGGTGGTGCCGGAAGTCCGGCGCAGATGCGGCGGGCGGAAGGTATTAATTTTAATCAGAACAATCACGTGGTGATTCAGAACGACGGTATCAACGGACAGGCGGGGCCGCAGCTGATGAAGGCGGTGTATGACATGGCCCGCAAGGGGGCGCAGGATGAGCTCCGGATGCAGTTACGTGATGGCGGTATGTTATCAGGGAGCGGGCGATGAAAACCTTTCGCTGGAAAGTGAAGCCGGATATGGAGGTGAACTCGCAGCCGTCGGTGCGTGAAGTGCGTTTTGGTGACGGGTACTCACAGCGTATGGCGGCAGGGCTGAATGCAGACCTGAAGACGTACAGGGTGATGCTTTCCGTGACCCGGGAGGAGGCCCGGCATCTGGAAGCGTTCCTGGCAGAGCACGGGGGCTGGAAGGCATTTTTGTGGAAGCCACCCTATGCATACCGGCAGATAAAGGTGACCTGTGCCGGGTGGTCTGCGCGGGTCGGGATGTTGCGCGTTGAGTTCAGCGCGGAGTTTAAGCAGGTGGTGAACTGATGCAGGATATTCACGAAGAAAGCCTGAACGAGTCGGTTAAGTCAGAGCAGTCACCGCGGGTGGTGCTCTGGGAAATCGACCTGACGGCGCAGGGCGGTGAGCGGTATTTTTTCTGCAATGAGCTGAATGAAAAAGGGGAGCCGGTGACCTGGCAGGGGCGTGAATATCAGGCGTACCCGATTGATGGCAGCGGCTTTGAGATGAACGGAAAGGGCAGCAGTGCCCGCCCGTCGCTGACGGTGTCCAATCTTTTCGGCCTTGTCACCGGGATGGCGGAGGATTTGCAGAGCCTGGTGGGTGCCACGGTGGTCCGCCGCCGGGTGTATGCGCGTTTTCTTGATGCGGTGAACTTTGTGGCGGGGAATCCGGAGGCAGACCCGGAGCAGGAGCTGACGGACCGGTGGGTGGTGGAGCAGTTATCAGCGCTGACGGCCATGACGGCCTCGTTTGTGCTGGCGACACCGACGGAGACGGACGGTGCGCTGTTTCCCGGTCGCATTATGCTGGCGAATACCTGTATGTGGACTTACCGCTCTGATGAGTGTGGTTACACGGGCGGGGCTGTGGCGGATGAGTTCGATAAACCCACCACGGATATCCGTAAGGACAGATGCAGCAAGTGCATGCGCGGGTGTGAACTGCGCAGGAATGTCGGCAATTTTGGCGGTTTCCTTTCCATTAATAAACTTTCGCAGTAATGGATTATGCCCACCGTCAGGTGGGTTTTTTATAAGGAGTAATCATGATTTACCCATCAAACAACCCACCAGTTTGCCTGATTGGATGCCAGCCTTGCAGTTTTTATGGAATTAATTATGCCATGCTCAAGAGCCTTGTTAGCATCCAAAATGGTCGAGTCTGCTATCAGGGATGCCCACCTAATATGGGTTCCGATGTCGATATTGAACGTCTCAACGAAGCGATCAAGATCGTTATCGAGGCATTTCCCGTACTCTCTCAATCTGGCATGGTCGGCGGCTGGGGTGGCAAAGACCCATAATAGAGGATGTAACAGGAATCTTGATAATGGGTTTGCGAAACGTTCTGAGCCAGCCAGGAAAACGATATTAGCTATGGATTCAACATTGCTTATGTTGTGAGTTCTAACGGTAACAGGGAGTGACTTAAGAAAGTTATACGCAGTAAAGCCAGCGGCAGTTTCCCCTCCCTGACTTGATATATGGATATTTAATTCAGTTGCGCCTTGAGATAATGCGGTGAGACAGTGGTTCTGAAGTTGCCCAACAGTGGCAGTGTTAACGGGGCATAAGAAATGAATTGTGTGCAGCATTATTTTTCATCCTTACCATACATGGTCTTTAGCGTCTCAAGCAGCGCCTCTTTGAATTTGTCAGCTTCTTGGTTAGCGAATCCTTCAAGTGAGCGAGGGCCATCAAGATTATCAACATGTTTTTGAAGGATAAGCACAATCTCTGAGTTCATTGATCTGCCGTTTTTATCCGCTTCCTGCTGAATGCGTTTCTTTAAATAGTCTGGAATCCTAATTCCCAAGGGACTGATATCTCTTGCACCTTTCATTTTTCCTCCTGCACGCTGTAGCATTGCTACACAGTGTAGGCAAAAAAACTTTGACTTTAAATAAGCACGGTGTAGTATTTAGTTATCACGGTGTAGCAATTGGGAAAGAAATGAAAGTTAGAGATATCGCTCCATTAGGGATTCGTATCCCGCCAGAGATTAAAGAAAAATTGAAGGAAAAGGCTAAGGAGGAGGGCAGGTCTTTAAATTCAGAAATAGTGCAGCGTCTTATTCGCAGCCTAAAAAGTTGAAGCCCCAACTGCTGTAACAGTCAGGGCTTCGGTATCAACAAATCGGATTAGGAAATATTGACATGAAAAGTATAGCAAAGGCACAAAACGATTTCACCATCTTCAAATTCGGCGACAGTGAAATCCGCGTCATCAACAAGTGCGGTGAGCCGTGGTTTGTAGCAAAAGATGTTTGTGATGCTTTAAATCTGACTAACTCACGCAAGGCGCTTACTGCACTTGATGACGATGAAAAGGGAGTAACTTTAAGTTACACCCTTGGTGGTGAGCAGAATTTAAGCATTGTGAGCGAATCAGGTATGTATACATTGGTTCTGCGTTGCCGCGATGCCGTCAATAAAGGTTCAGTCCCGCACAAATTCCGCAAATGGGTGACAGCTGAAGTTTTGCCATCCATTCGTAAAACGGGGTCTTACGGAAATACACTGAAAGCTAAAAAGGCGTTGCCGGGGAAAATCACTACTGAACAGCAGGAAGCCATTAAACAACTCGTCATGAGTCGCGGTCAGTCTCTGCCAAAGGAAAAACAGGCGAAGGCGATGATCACCATGTGGTCGTCACTGAAATCACATTTTGGATGTTCGTACAAAGAAATCAGCGAGGAGCAGTTTACCGAAGCTCTGTCACTTGCTGCTCGCGTTCCGCTTGAAGGAGAGTTAATCGGCAAACAAGAGAAGAGCACCAACGAGCTTTCCGCAAAAGAAACAGACAGCCTTGTATGGCTATGGGATTATGCTAACCGCTCACAGGCATTGTTCCGTGAGTTGTATCCCGCATTAAAACTGATTCAGTCTGGCTATTCCGGCATATGCCACGACTACGGCTATGAGTTCTCGTATACCATCGGGAGGGCGAGGGGCGTTTTAATTAATCACACGCGGGATATAGATATTTATGAGCCTGACGGGCCGACGAACCTTCTGGCATGGGAAAGGCTTAAGAACAAAGAGTTGCCGCCTTCACTGCATCGCTACTGACAATTGACAACTTAACAAACCCAGCTTCGGCTGGGTTTTTTATCAGGAGTTCTCATGCTCTATAGCAATATATTGGCGCATGCCCGGCGGTGTGCGCCTGCGGAGTCGTGCGGCTTCGTTATAACCACGACGGAGGGCGAGCGGTACCTTCCCTGTGTGAATATCTCCGCAGCGCCGGAGGCGTATTTTCGTATTGCCCCGGAAGACTGGCTGCGGGCGGAGATGCAGGGTGAGATTGTGGCGCTGGTCCACAGTCATCCCGGTGGTCTGCCCTGGCTGAGTGAGGCAGACCGGCGACTGCAGATAAAAAGTGCCCTGCCCTGGTGGCTGGTCTGCCGGGGTGACATTCACAAATTCCGCTGCGTTCCGCACCTGACCGGACGGCGCTTTGCGCACGGGGTGACGGACTGTTACACGCTGTTCCGGGATGCATACCATCTGGCGGGGACTGAAATGCCGGATTTTCACCGCGAGGATGAGTGGTGGCGCAACGGCCAGAACCTGTACCTGGACAATATGGAGGCCACGGGCTTTTACCGGGTGCCCCTGTCCTCTGCACAGGCGGGCGATATTCTGCTGTGCTGCTTTGGCGCATCGGTGGCCAACCATGCCGCCATTTACTGCGGCAACGGTGAACTGCTTCACCATCTGCCTGAACAACTGAGTAAACGGGAGAGGTATTCCGAAAAATGGCAACGACGAACGCATTCAGTCTGGCGTCACCGCCACTGGCACGCATCTGCCTTCACGGGGATTTACAACGATTTGGCCGCCGCCTCAGCCTGTATGTGAACACGGCAGCGGAAGCCATCCGCGCACTGTCGATGCAGGTGCCGGGCTTTCGCCGTCAGATGAACGAAGGCTGGTACCAGATACGTATTGCCGGTGAGGACACGGCACCGGAGGCGGTGTATGCCCGCCTTCACGAACAGCTGGGTGAGGGAACGGTCATCCACATTGTGCCGCGACTGGCCGGTGCCGGAAAGGGCGGACTGCAGATTGTGCTGGGGGCGGCGGCCATCGTGGGGTCGTTCTTCACGGCCGGAGCCACGATGGCGTTATGGGGTTCAGCCCTGGCAGCCGGTGGTTTTTCTGCCACCACGATGCTGTTTTCACTGGGTGCCAGCATGATTCTGGGCGGTGTGGCCCAGATGCTGGCCCCGAAGGCAAAAACACCGGATTACCGCGCAACGGATAACGGCAGACAGAACACGTACTTTTCCTCGCTGGATAACATGATTGCCCAGGGGAACCCGATGCCGGTGCCTTACGGTGAAATGCTGGTTGGTTCACGACGGATATCCCAGGACATCAGCACCCGTGATGAAGGCGGTGACGGGAAAGTGGTGGTTATCGGACGGCAGGGGTAAAAAGAATAAAAAAATCCCGCAGTGATCGCGGAGCTGCGGGAGATTCAGACAAATGAAGATTAGTGTTAAGGAGTTGTTTTTTTATGTCACGGCAAAAAAACACTAACGCAGCGAAATTATCAGCGCCACAGTCAGTTTGTGAAAATGTGAAGATATTCAGAATTTTTATTCCGTCATGATGCAGGCACTCTCCGGGGTGCCTGTTGTTTTTATACATCAACAGTGTCCGGCAGCGGACGATGAAGGGGGATTCCGTGGGCAAAGGCGGCGGCAAGGCGCACACACCGCGTGAGGCGAAGGATAATCTCAAATCCACGCAGATGATGAGCGTGATTGATGCCATCGGTGAGGGACCGGTGGAAGGCCCGGTGAAGGGACTGCAGAGTATTCTGGTGAACAAAACCCCGCTGACGGACACGGACGGTAATCCCGTGATACACGGTGTGACCGCCGTCTGGCGTGCCGGGGAGCAGGAGCAGACACCGCCGGAAGGCTTTGAGTCCTCCGGGGCGGAAACCGCACTGGGCGTGGAGGTGACGAAGGCAAAGCCGGTGACGCGCACCATCACGTCAGCGAACATTGACCGTCTGCGGGTCACCTTCGGGGTGCAGTCACTGGTGGAGACCACCTCAAAGGGTGACCGTAACCCCTCTTCTGTCCGCCTGCTGATTCAGCTTGAGCGTAACGGTAACTGGGTGACGGAGAAGGATATCACCATTAACGGCAAGACTACCTCGCAGTACCTGACGTCGGTGATTCTGAATAATCTCCCTGAGCGCCCCTTTAACATCCGGATGGTCAGGGAGACGGCGGACAGCACCACGGACCAGCTGCAGAACAGAACGCTGTGGTCGTCATACACCGAAATCATCGATGTGAAACAGTGCTACCCGAACACGGCGATTGTGGGGCTGCAGGTGGATGCGGAGCAGTTCGGTGGCCAGCAGCTGACGGTGAACTACCATATCCGTGGTCGCATCATCCAGGTGCCGTCAAACTATGACCCGGAAAAACGCACCTACAGCGGTATCTGGGACGGGAGTCTGAAACCGGCATACAGCAATAACCCGGCCTGGTGTCTGTGGGACATGCTGACCCACCCGCGCTACGGCATGGGAAAACGCCTGGGGGCCGCGGACGTGGACAAGTGGGCGCTGTATGCCATCGGGCAGTACTGCGACCAGACGGTCCCGGATGGTTTCGGGGGCACAGAGCCGCGGATGACCTTTAATGCATACCTGTCACAACAGCGTAAGGCGTGGGACGTCCTCAGTGATTTCTGCTCGGCGATGCGCTGTATGCCGGTATGGAACGGCCAGACGCTGACGTTCGTTCAGGACCGCCCGTCGGATGTGGTGTGGCCGTACACCAACAGCGATGTGGTGGTGGATGATAACGGCGTGGGGTTCCGCTACAGCTTCAGCGCCCTGAAGGACCGTCACACGGCAGTGGAGGTGAATTACACCGACCCGCAGAACGGCTGGCAGACCTCCACGGAACTGGTGGAAGACCCGGAAGCCATACTGCGCTACGGACGCAACCTGCTGAAGATGGATGCGTTCGGCTGCACCAGTCGTGGTCAGGCCCACCGTGCCGGACTGTGGGTGATAAAGACCGGACTGCTGGAAACGCAGACGGTGGATTTCACGCTCGGGTCACAGGGGCTGCGGCACACGCCCGGAGACATCATTGAAATCTGTGATAACGACTACGCCGGGACCCTGACCGGCGGACGTGTCCTGTCCATCGACGCCGCCAGCCGCACACTGACGCTGGACCGTGAGGTGACACTGCCGGAGACCGGTAACGCCACGGTGAACCTGATTAACGGCAGCGGTAAGCCGGTGAGTGTGGACATCACGGCACAACCGGCCCCTGCCCGGATACAGGTCAGTGCCCTGCCTGATGGCGTGGCGACATACGGTGTGTGGGGACTGAAAATTCCCGGTCTTCGACGTCGCCTGTTCCGCTGTGTCGCCATCCGGGAAAACACGGACGGCACCTTTGCCATCACGGCGGTGCAGCACGTACCGGAAAAAGAAGCCATCGTGGATAACGGGGCCAGCTTTGAGCCGCAGTCAGGCACCCTGAACAGCGTTATCCCTCCTGCAGTGCAGCACCTCACGGTGGAGGTGAGTGCCTCAGACGGCCAGTATCTGGCGCAGGCGAAATGGGACACGCCGCGGGTGGTGAAAGGTGTGCGCTTCAGTCTGCGTCTGACCAGCGGAAGGGGGGATGACAGCCGCCTGGTGACCACCGCCATCACCGCAGACACGGCGCACCGTTTCAGTGGTCTGCCGCCCGGGGAATACACCCTGACGGTCAGGGCGATTAACAGCTACGGCCAGCAGGGCGAACCTGCCACCACCACGTTCCGGATTGACGCCCCGGTAGCGCCCGCCACCATTGAACTGATACCGGGGTATTTTCAGATAACGGCGGTCCCGAAACTGGCTGTATATGACCCGACGGTGCAGTTTGAATTCTGGTTTTCGGAACAGCAGATTGCGGATATCAGGCAGGTTGAAACCTCCGCCCGCTATCTTGGCACGGCGCTGTACTGGACAGCCGCCAGTAATATCAGGCCGGGCCATGATTATTATTTTTATATCCGCAGCGTCAACCTGGTGGGCAAATCGGCATTTGTGGAGGCCGTCGGCCGGGCCAGCGATGATGCCGAAGGCTACCTGAATTTTTACAAAGGGCTGATTAATAAAACGCATCTCGGCAAGGAGCTGCTGGAAAACTTTGAGCTGACGGAAGATAACGCCAGCAGACTGGAAGAGTTTTCGAAAGAGTGGAAAGACGCTAACGATAAATGGAATGCCATGTGGGGCGTCAGAATTGAGCAGACCGAAGACGGTAAGCATTATGTCGCTGGGCTTGGCCTCAGCATGGAGGACACGGAGGACGGTAAACTGAGCCAGTTTCTGGTTGCCGCTAACCGTATCGCGTTTATTGACCCGGCAAACGGGAATGAAACGCCGATGTTTGTGGCGCAGGGCAATCAGATATTCATGAACGACGTGTTCCTGAAATACCTGACGGCTCCCACCATTACCAGCGGCGGTAATCCTCCGGCATTTTCCCTGACACCGGACGGGCGGCTGACGGCGAAAAATGCTGATATCAGCGGTAACGTGAATGCGAATTCCGGGACGCTCAACAACGTCACGATTAACGAGGACTGTCGGGTTCTGGGAAAACTGTCCGCGAACCAGATTGAAGGCGATCTCGTTAAAACAGTGGGCAAAGCTTTCCCCCGGGACTCCCGTGCACCGGAGCGGTGGCCATCAGGGACCATTACCGTCATGGTTTATGACGATCAGCCGTTTGACCGGCAGATTGTTATTCCGGCGGTGGCATTCAGTGGCGCTAAGCATGAGAGAGAGCATACTGATATTTACTCCTCATGCCGTCTGATAGTGCGGAAAAACGGTGCTGAAATTTATAACCGTACCGCGCTGGATAATACGCTGATTTACAGTGGCGTTATTGATATGCCTGCCGGTCACGGTCACATGACACTGGAGTTTTCGGTGTCAGCATGGCTGGTGAATGACTGGTATCCCACAGCAAGTATCAGCGATTTGCTGGTTGTGGTGATGAAGAAAGCCACCGCAGGCATCAGTATCAGCTGAATTTTATAACCCATATAAGGGCACCAGAAATGGTGCCTTTTTTATTGCAGAAAAGCGAGAGGTAATTATGCGTAAATTATGTGCTGTTATTATGTCTGCAGTCGTCTGGCTGGCCGCTGCGGGTGCGCCAGCGGGTGCAGCAGAGAATCACTCCACTCTGAGTGCCGGGTATCTTCATACCCATTCTGATATGTCCGGCAGTGATGATTTAACCGGATTCAACGTGAAATACCGCTATGAATTTACGGACACGCTGGGGCTGGTGACGTCATTCAGCTATGCAGGAGACATGAATCGCCAGCTTACCCGTTACAGTGATAGCCGCTGGCATGAAGATTCCGTGCGTAACCGCTGGTTCAGCGTGATGGCGGGGCCGTCTGTACGCGTGAATGAATGGTTCAGCGCGTATGCGATGGCGGGTGTGGCTTACAGCCGTGTGTCGACTTTCTCCGGTGATTATCTTCGCGTAACTGACAACAAGGGGAAAACGCACGACGTGCTGACCGGAAGTGATGACGCTCGCCACAGCAACACGTCTCTGGCGTGGGGGGCTGGCGTGCAGTTTAACCCGGCCGAATCCGTGGCCGTTGATGTCGCTTATGAAGGCTCCGGCAGTGGCGACTGGCGCACTGACGGGTTCATCGTGGGTGTTGGCTATAAATTCTGATTAGCCAGGTAACACAGTGTTATGACAGCCCGCCGGTTCTGGTGGGCTTTTTTGTGGGGGGAATATGTCAGTACAGATTTCAGGTGTGCTGAAGGATGGTACAGGAAAACCGGTACCGGACTGTACCATAGAGCTGAAAGCCGTGAGAACCAGCGAGACGGTGATAGTCACCACGGTGGCAGAGCACCAGCCAGGCGAAACGGGCAGTTACACCATGCAGGTTGAGCCGGGGCGTTATCGTGTGACCCTGTGCGTGGAAGGTCGTCAGCCGGCATGCGCCGGCGAGATTGATGTCATGGCCGACGATAAACCGGGCACCCTGAATGCCTTTCTGCTCCGTGAAACGGATGCAGCGTATTACCCTGATGCACTGAAGAAGCTGGAAGCGGCGGCGGATGAGGCTGTGCGCAGGGCGCGAGAAGCTGCTGAGAAAGCCGAAACTGCCGTGGGGCCACAGGGACCGAAAGGCGACACCGGAGCAACTGGTCCACAGGGACAGAAGGGGGACAAGGGCGATACAGGCCCGGCAGGGCCACCGGGGCCGAAAGGGGATAAAGGTGACAAGGGCGATAAGGGGGATACAGGTCCGAAAGGTGAGCAGGGCGATCCTGGCGGACCACAGGGACCGAAGGGCGACAAGGGGGATACAGGCCCGGCAGGTCCACAGGGGCCGAAAGGGGATACGGGAGCTGCAGGCCCGGCAGGGCCTCAGGGGCCGAAAGGGGATACGGGAGCTGCAGGCCCGGCAGGGCCTCAGGGGCCAAAAGGGGATACGGGAGCCACAGGTCCGGCAGGGCCTCAGGGGCCGAAAGGGGATGCGGGAGCCGCAGGACCGGCAGGGCCTCAGGGTCCAAAAGGAGATACGGGAGCCGCAGGACCGGCAGGGCCTCAGGGTCCAAAAGGAGATACGGGAGCCGCAGGTCCGGCAGGACCACAGGGTCCAAAAGGGGATACGGGAGACACAGGCCCGGCAGGACCACAGGGACCGTCAGGAAGTCCTGACAGCGGACTGTTTGGTGTCGGTTCTTTTGTCCTTGCGGCATATTATGCGACGAGTTATTCCGGGGATATGGCACCGGGCTCAGCCATTGCCGGCTCATCACTGTCTGCATGTTGCCTTTCGGATGGAACTCCTCTGATTGCTTCCGCCAGTTTGGGGGAGACCATTTTACCGGGCACGTGGCGTGCATGTGGTCCGGTAATATGGACATCTGCTGCAGGTACAAGACAGGCAGGATTATTTCAGCGCATATCATGAGGAGGTCATGGTGGATAAGGGAAAAGAGATTATTGCAGTACGAAATGCAGCCTACAACGAATACGGCGGGATAAACTGTGAGGTGCAGTTTGAAGATGCGGTCAATGAAAAAGGAGAGCCGGTATGGCTGCCGTATACCGCAACGGAAACGGATAATACTGAACACGGAAAAGCCTTATGGTCTGGTCTGACAGCAGGAACATACGGAAGTGTGACCGCCTTTGTTGCCACGGCTGCAGTAGTGGAAGCGGCAAAGGCGGCGAAACGGGAAGAGATTAATATCTGGCGTGATGTGCAGGAGAATATGGAATACGTGATGGAATTCAACGGAAGGAACTGGGATTACGGCAAGAAGACGTTGTCCAGGATAAGCACGACACGACTGATGGCAGAGAATAACCGTCTTCCGGAAGGTTTTGCCTGGACCGACGGGGATAATAATGTGGTGCCGGTAACGGCGGCGGAGATAATTGCGCTGGCAGATGCGACAGAGCAGGCGATGTTTGCGAAGGGAGTGGAGATTAATACACGGCAGTTGCAGATGAAAGCCGAGGTTGAGGCGCTGACAGACCTGAAGGCGATCCGCAGTTATGTTGTCGGATGGCCTGCTGGCTGAATAAAAAAAACGGGACCACGACCAGTCCCGGAACCATGAGTTTTTTAGGGTATTAGTTTGTTATCATAATTAGCGTGCTAAGTATGCCGTGTCAGGCTGATTAGTGAAGTGATGTTGTTCGCATTTTTGCACGGCAGGGGGATTCAGATTTTTTATAAAAATGGTGAGTCTGTCTGGATTGAATGCCTCTTTTTTAGTTGGTAGTTGATTGAGTCATGGGGCACCTGTGGGGCATGTATGGGACATTTTTTATCGACAAACTTCACCGAAATTCGTCGACATCGAAAACGAATCATCTGTCCAACCCTTGAAAAACGGCGCTCCTGGACGATCTTCGTCGATTTTTAAAAATGTTGCGTCACACAGTTAAAGTGACGGGCATACTCTTCAAGGCTGGTGATCCCCAACCGCACCCATTTAGGATGCGACCATTGCGGTAGACCGATGTAAATCATAACGCGTGAAGGATCTCTTCCACGCTACGCACACGGGCGATGCGCGGGTAGATATGATTAATGCTGTTATTGTGTTGCTCGGCGCTGGCGGCACTACAGGCGTCTTCGGCAATCACCAGATTAAAGCCAAGTTCCCAGGCATTGCGGGCGGTGGATTCAACACCGATATTGGTCGAGATCCCACATAACACTATTGTATCGATACCTCGGCGGCGTAATTGCAACTCCAGATCCGTACCGTAAAACGCACCCCACTGACGTTTGATGATTTCGATATCACTGTCAGTTGCACCTAATGCAGCTGGATGTTGCCACCAGTTTTCGGGCAACACTTTAGCGGGGGAGGGGGCATCAACCGGCTGTTTTAATGCTTCGGCGTAATCGGCAGACCAGCCAACTCGCACCAGAAACACGGGCTGACCGCTGGCGCGAAATTTCGCCGCCAGCTTCCCGGCGCGATTAACTACCTCATCGGCAGTATGTGGACCACCGGCAAAAGGTAAGATGCCTTCTTGTAAATCGATCACCACCAGCGCAGTGGTTTTAGCATTAAGTTCAAGCATAATGACTCCTGAAAAAACAAAATCGTGCCTCACACCTTAATGCGATTAGCCGATGGCGGAACGACAAATTTTGTTAATTTTTATGAGTTCGGGCAACACCTTTATAGCAAACTGGCGTAGAGTCTGATTTCAGGCCCGATATAAAGTGGTAACGAGGCGTTCCAGCGCGGGCCAGGCTCTTACGGTGCGGCAGAATTTCCAGTATAATAGCCGCCTTTTTTCATTCAGTTGTGACATACAGCTAACGCTGCGACTTGGTCACCTGCGCAGCAGGGGGCATCCGCCGGCAGCTAAGTTAAGGGATATCTCATGCGTACAGAATATTGTGGACAGCTCCGTTTGTCCCACGTGGGGCAGCAGGTGACTCTGTGTGGTTGGGTCAACCGTCGTCGTGATCTTGGTAGCCTGATCTTCATCGATATGCGCGACCGCGAAGGTATCGTGCAGGTATTTTTCGATCCGGATCGTGCGGACGCGTTAAAGCTGGCCTCTGAACTGCGTAATGAGTTCTGCATTCAGGTCACGGGCACCGTACGTGCGCGTGACGAAAAAAATATTAACCGAGATATGGCGACCGGCGAAATCGAAGTGCTGGCGTCCTCGCTGACTATCATCAACCGCGCAGATGTTCTGCCGCTTGACTCTAACCACGTCAACACCGAAGAAGCGCGTCTGAAATACCGCTACCTCGACCTGCGTCGTCCGGAAATGGCTCAGCGCCTGAAAACCCGCGCTAAAATCACCAGCCTGGTGCGCCGTTTTATGGATGACCACGGCTTCCTCGACATCGAAACTCCGATGCTGACCAAAGCCACGCCGGAAGGCGCGCGTGACTACCTGGTGCCTTCTCGTGTGCACAAAGGTAAATTCTACGCACTGCCGCAATCCCCACAGTTGTTCAAACAGCTGCTGATGATGTCCGGCTTTGACCGCTACTATCAGATCGTTAAATGCTTCCGTGACGAAGACCTGCGCGCTGATCGTCAGCCTGAATTTACTCAGATCGATGTGGAAACTTCTTTCATGACCGCGCCGCAAGTGCGTGAAGTGATGGAAGCGCTGGTGCGCCATCTGTGGCTGGAAGTGAAGGGCGTGGATCTGGGCGATTTCCCGGTAATGACCTTTGCGGAAGCCGAACGCCGTTATGGTTCTGATAAACCGGATCTGCGTAACCCGATGGAACTGACCGACGTTGCTGATCTGCTGAAATCTGTTGAGTTTGCAGTATTTGCAGGTCCGGCGAACGATCCGAAAGGTCGCGTTGCCGCTCTGCGTGTTCCGGGTGGCGCATCGCTGACCCGTAAGCAGATCGACGAATACGGTAACTTCGTTAAAATCTACGGCGCGAAAGGTCTGGCTTACATCAAAGTTAACGAACGCGCGAAAGGTCTGGAAGGTATCAACAGCCCGGTAGCGAAGTTCCTTAATGCAGAAATCATCGAAGCCATCCTGGATCGTACTGCCGCGCAAGATGGCGATATGATTTTCTTCGGTGCCGACAACAAGAAAATTGTTGCCGACGCGATGGGCGCACTGCGCCTGAAAGTGGGTAAAGACCTTGGTCTGACCGACGAAAGCAAATGGGCACCGCTGTGGGTTATCGACTTCCCGATGTTTGAAGACGACGGTGAAGGCGGCCTGACGGCAATGCACCATCCGTTCACCTCACCGAAAGACATGACGGCTGCAGAGCTGAAAGCTGCACCGGAAAATGCGGTGGCGAACGCTTACGATATGGTCATCAATGGTTACGAAGTGGGCGGTGGTTCAGTACGTATCCATAATGGTGATATGCAGCAGACGGTGTTTGGTATTCTGGGTATCAACGAAGAGGAACAGCGCGAGAAATTCGGCTTCCTGCTCGACGCTCTGAAATACGGTACTCCGCCGCACGCAGGTCTGGCATTCGGTCTTGACCGTCTGACCATGCTGCTGACCGGCACCGACAATATCCGTGACGTTATCGCCTTCCCGAAAACCACGGCGGCAGCGTGTCTGATGACTGAAGCACCGAGCTTTGCTAACCCGACTGCACTGGCTGAGCTGAGCATTCAGGTTGTGAAGAAGGCTGAGAATAACTGATATGACTCAAATACACGAAATCATTCGCGTTGCATCGAGGCGGCAACTGAGTGAACTCCCATGAGCATAGATAACTATGTGAATGGGATGAGCGAAGGCAGTCAACGAAGAGGTAGCGTGAAGGATAAAGTGTATAAGCGTCCCGTTTCGATCTTAGTGGTCATCTACGCACAAGATACGAAACGGGTGCTGATGTTGCAGCGGCGTGATGACCCCGATTTCTGGCAGTCGGTAACCGGCAGCGTGGAAGAGGGTGAAACCGCGCCGCAAGCTGCCATGCGCGAAGTAAAGGAAGAGGTCACCATTGATGTTGTCGCTGAACAACTGACCTTAATTGACTGTCAGCGCACGGTTGAGTTTGAAATTTTTTCACATTTACGTCATCGCTATGCGCCGGGCGTGACGCGTAATACGGAATCATGGTTCTGTCTTGCGCTTCCGCACGAGCGGCAGATCGTTTTCACTGAACATCTGGCTTACAAGTGGCTTGATGCGCCTGCTGCGGCGGCGCTCACTAAGTCCTGGAGCAACCGGCAGGCGATTGAACAGTTTGTAATTAACGCTGCCTGAACAGGCAGGGCTATCTGGAGATATTTTTATGGCAGGTCATAGTAAATGGGCCAACACCAGACATCGTAAAGCTGCGCAGGATGCTAAGCGCGGTAAAATCTTCACTAAAATCATTCGTGAGCTGGTAACCGCGGCTAAGCTGGGCGGTGGCGATCCGGACGCTAACCCGCGTCTGCGTGCAGCGGTGGATAAAGCGCTGTCTAACAACATGACCCGTGACACTCTGAACCGCGCAATTGCACGTGGTGTGGGCGGTGATGATGATGCGAACATGGAAACCATCATCTACGAAGGTTACGGTCCTGGCGGCACGGCAATCATGATTGAATGTCTGTCTGACAACCGCAACCGTACCGTTGCTGAAGTGCGTCATGCATTCAGCAAATGTGGCGGTAACCTCGGTACTGATGGTTCCGTAGCCTATCTGTTCAGCAAAAAAGGCGTCATCTCCTTCGAGAAAGGCGATGAAGACACCATCATGGAAGCAGCACTGGAAGCAGGTGCTGAAGACGTTGTGACCTATGATGACGGCGCGATTGATGTCTACACTGCATGGGAAGAAATGGGTAAAGTGCGCGACGCTCTGGAAGCGGCAGGTCTGAAAGCAGACAGCGCGGAAGTTTCCATGATCCCGTCTACCAAAGCTGATATGGATGCAGAAACCGCACCGAAACTGATGCGTCTGATCGATATGCTGGAAGATTGCGACGACGTGCAGGAAGTTTACCATAACGGTGAAATCTCTGATGAGGTCGCAGCGACTCTCTGATGAGGCCTGCTAAACAGCAAAACGGAGACGCGTGATGGCTATTATTCTCGGCATTGATCCGGGTTCGCGCGTGACCGGCTACGGCGTCATCCGCCAGGTAGGTAGGCAACTGTCCTACCTGGGTAGCGGGTGCATCCGCACCAAAGTGGATGATTTACCGTCTCGTCTGAAACTCATCTATGCGGGCGTGACGGAAATCATCACCCAGTTCCAGCCTGATTATTTCGCCATTGAACAAGTCTTTATGGCAAAGAACGCTGACTCAGCCCTGAAACTGGGCCAGGCGCGCGGCGTGGCGATTGTGGCGGCGGTGAATCAGGAGTTGCCAGTATTTGAATACGCGGCACGTCAGGTAAAGCAAACGGTGGTAGGTATTGGTAGTGCCGAAAAAAGCCAGGTGCAGCATATGGTCCGCACCTTGCTGAAACTGCCCGCTAATCCACAGGCGGATGCCGCCGATGCGCTGGCGATTGCCATCACCCACTGCCACGTTAGTCAGAATGCGATGCAGATGAGCGAATCGCGGCTGAACCTGGCGAGAGGGCGACTGCGTTAAGTTATACCGCCTCGGTCAGTTCCGGCTGAGGCGTTTCCACTCCCTCCGCATGAATCAACACCAAACCCGGATGATGCCACAAACTGGCTGGCGTGACGGTTTTACGCTCCCAAGGAATAGAACCCAGGAACCAGAATTTCCAGAAAGTGAGTTTTGCATTCGGATTGCTATTTAACAATTCTCCAAACGTCTCTATTTCACCCACCGGAATACATAGCGCTTCTTTATAAATATCAAAAACAAATTTTGAACAGAACTGGCGCGAAGATTCGTATTTAAAACCGGTGTGGTAAAGTTTGCGTAGCCGGGAGGGAACCTGTTCAACAATTTGTTGTTTTTGTTGTTCTGTCAGCCCAGCGTCTAATCGCTTTATAGCATAGCGTTGATTAGACGAACGTTTAATAAAACGAGATAGCGTGGTGATGGTTGAAAGGGGAACCCGGCTTTCTGCAACCAGGAAGTCTTCACCGTTATGACCGATAATGATCCCGACGTGATTACTCCAGCAATTTGATGCAGCTGATATTTGACCAAATAAGGCAGCACCTATACATGTAAAGACGATATCTCCAATTTCATATTCAGCAGGGTAATTAATATTCACGTTGTCATTCCATTGAAATAGATACGAATATACGTAATAGCATAAAAAATTTATTTTTTCAGGAGGCGCAATGTATATTTTTATTACGCATTTCTTCACTGAATATGTAATATTAAAATATTTGCTTCCAATATAACCTGTAGAATAAATTATACTGTGCCATTTTTCAGTTCATCGAGACACCTCGCAAGTTTTCTTCATCCTTCGCTGGATATCTATCCAGCATTTTTTTATCATACAGCATTATCTTTGATTCATTACGCAGGAGCGTCATGTGATAGGCAGACTCAGAGGCATCATCATTGAAAAACAACCCCCGCTGGTGTTAATTGAAGTGGGCGGCGTAGGCTATGAAGTGCATATGCCGATGACCTGTTTTTATGAACTCCCTGAAGCGGGTCAGGAAGCGATCGTTTTCACCCACTTTGTGGTGCGTGAAGACGCGCAACTGCTGTACGGTTTTAACAATAAACAAGAGCGCACATTGTTCAAAGAGTTGATCAAAACCAACGGCGTCGGCCCGAAGTTGGCGCTGGCGATCCTCTCCGGAATGTCAGCGCAGCAGTTCGTTAATGCCGTTGAGCGTGAAGAAGTGGGGGCACTGGTGAAACTGCCGGGTATTGGCAAAAAAACCGCCGAACGCTTGATTGTGGAAATGAAAGACCGATTTAAAGGTTTGCATGGCGATCTCTTTACGCCAGCCGCCGACCTGGTACTCACGTCTCCTGCCAGCCCGGCGACCGACGATGCTGAACAAGAAGCGGTTGCCGCGCTGGTGGCGCTGGGCTATAAACCACAAGAAGCAAGCCGCATGGTGAGCAAAATCGCTCGCCCTGACGCCAGCAGTGAAACATTAATTCGCGAAGCCCTACGCGCCGCGTTATGAGGTAAAGGATGATTGAAGCAGACCGTCTGATTTCTGCCGGTACCACTTTGCCGGAAGATGTAGCAGATCGCGCCATTCGCCCTAAATTACTGGAAGAGTATGTTGGTCAGCCGCAGGTTCGTTCACAGATGGAGATTTTCATCAAAGCAGCGAAACTGCGCGGCGATGCCCTCGATCATTTGTTGATTTTTGGTCCTCCGGGGTTGGGTAAAACTACGCTTGCCAACATTGTCGCCAATGAAATGGGCGTTAATTTACGCACGACTTCTGGTCCGGTGCTGGAAAAGGCGGGCGATTTGGCTGCGATGCTCACTAACCTTGAACCGCATGACGTGCTGTTTATTGATGAGATCCACCGTTTATCGCCAGTTGTTGAAGAAGTGCTGTACCCGGCAATGGAAGACTACCAACTGGATATCATGATTGGTGAAGGTCCGGCGGCACGCTCCATTAAAATTGATTTGCCGCCGTTTACCCTGATTGGTGCAACCACGCGCGCAGGTTCGCTGACATCACCGTTGCGCGACCGTTTTGGTATTGTGCAACGTCTGGAGTTTTATCAGGTGCCGGATCTGCAATATATCGTCAGTCGCAGCGCACGCTTTATGGGGCTTGAGATGAGTGATGACGGCGCGCTGGAAGTTGCTCGTCGCGCTCGCGGTACGCCGCGCATTGCCAACCGTCTGCTGCGTCGAGTGCGTGATTTCGCCGAAGTGAAGCACGATGGCACTATTTCGGCAGATATCGCTGCTCAGGCGCTGGATATGTTGAATGTCGATGCTGAAGGTTTCGATTATATGGACCGCAAATTGTTGCTGGCGGTAATCGATAAGTTCTTTGGTGGGCCGGTAGGTCTGGATAACCTGGCGGCAGCCATTGGCGAAGAACGTGAAACCATTGAGGATGTGCTGGAACCTTATTTGATTCAGCAAGGCTTTTTGCAGCGTACACCGCGCGGGCGTATGGCGACGACGCGGGCGTGGAATCACTTTGGCATAACGCCGCCAGAAATGCCGTAAGTCGGATTGGTCGCTCGCACCGCATCCGACATTGGCAGTGTGCCTGATGCGACGCTATTCGCGTCTTATCAGGCATATACCAGAGATAGCGAACCGTAGGGCGGAAAAGGCGCTCGCGCCGCATCCGACATTGGCAGTGTGCCTGATGCGACGCTGTTCGCGTCTTACCAGGCCTACCAGAGATAGCGAACCGTAGGTCGGATAAGGCGCTCGCGCCGCATCCGACAAATGTGTTCAGCGATAGATTAGCTGGCCTGCTTTTTCATCATACTGATAATAAATAACAGTGCCGCACATAGCACCACCGACGGACCCGCCGGCGTATCGTAAAACGCGGAAAAGGTTAAACCGCCAGTTACTGCCACCATCCCCACCAAAACAGCGACACCAGCCATCTGTTCCGGCGTACGGGCAAAGCGACGCGCAGTAGCTGCAGGAATAATCAGCAACGAAGTAATAATCAACGCACCGACAAATTTCATCGCTACACCAATCGTCAATGCCGTCACCAGCATCAACAACAATTTCACTCGCTGTAATTTCACACCATCAACAAACGCCAGATCCGGGCTAATCGTCATCGACAGCAAATTGCGCCATTGCCAGAACAAAATAGCCACCACGATGACCACGCCAATCGCAATAGAGATGAGATCTTCTGGCGTCACTGCCAGTAAATCACCGAACAGGTAAGCCATCAAATCGACACGAATGTTAGACATCAGACTAACGACCACCAGGCCCAGCGACAGGGCACTGTGCGCCATAATCCCTAATAACGTGTCGATCGCCAGCTGTGGACGCTTCTCCAGCCATACCAGACCGCCCGCCAGCAGCAGCGTAACGGCAATCACCGCATAGAATGGATTCACGTCCAGCAACAAACCAAACGCGACACCAAGTAATGAGGCATGAGCCAGCGTATCACCGAAATAAGACATACGACGCCAGACTACAAACGAACCCAGCGGACCCGCGGCACAGGCGAGCATGATCCCGGCTAACCAACCGGGAAATAATAATTCAATCATGAGCGATCATTTCCCCGACGCAAAACAATTCGTCCCTGTAAATCGTGACGATGATTATGATGATGGCGATAGATACCCAGTTGTTCAGCACCACGAGGACCAAACATTGAAATAAACTCCGGATGCAGGGAAACAACTTCCGGTGTGCCGGAACAACAAATGTGGTGATTCAGGCACAGCACTTCATCGGTTTTTGCCATCACCAGATGCAGATCGTGAGAAACCATTAAAACGCCACAATCCAGTTCACGACGCAGTTGGTCAATAAGGTCATATAACGCCACCTGGCCATTTACATCCACGCCTTGAGTGGGTTCATCCAGCACTAATAATTGCGGTCGATTTAACAATGCTCGCGCTAACAGTACACGCTGCGTTTCGCCACCAGAGAGCTTTTGCATCGGTGCGTTAATCAGGTGCCCGGCCTGGACACGTTTCAGTGCAGGCAAAATATCTTCTTTATGTGTACCAGGGCGTAAGCGTAAAAAACGGTTTACGGTCAGTGGCAACGTGGTGTCGAGATACAGCTTCTGCGGTACATAGCCGATGCGCAGTTTTCCGTTGCGCTTGATAACCCCTTCATCGGGTGTTACCAGCCCGAGCACTACCCGTACCAGTGTCGACTTACCTGCGCCATTTGGCCCAAGTAAAGTCAAAATTTTTCCAGGTTTAAGTTCCAGCGACACATCAGAGAGGACGCGGCGTTGGCCAAAAGAAACCGAGACATTTTCCAGGGAAACCAGACTTGTCATGTTAATTTTAGTCTTGCAGTAGTCATGAAATGTTATAATATCACACTTCTCATATTCATTACGATGATTGGTCGCATTATGTTACATAAAAAAACGCTTCTTTTCGCAGCATTATCCGCCGCTCTCTGGGGAGGTGCAACACAGGCCGCAGATGCCGCCGTTGTCGCTTCGCTTAAACCCGTTGGGTTCATCGCTTCTGCCATTGCTGATGGGGTAACAGAAACGGAGGTTTTACTGCCTGACGGTGCTTCAGAACATGATTATTCACTGCGTCCATCGGATGTAAAACGCTTACAGAACGCGGACTTAGTCGTTTGGGTTGGCCCGGAGATGGAAGCGTTTATGCAAAAACCGGTAAGCAAATTACCAGAAGCGAAGCAGGTAACGATTGCGCAGCTTGAAGATGTGAAACCGCTACTGATGAAAAGTATTCACGGCGATGATGATGATCACGACCACGCGGAAAAAAGTGACGAAGATCACCATCACGGCGATTTCAACATGCATCTTTGGCTTTCCCCAGAGATAGCGCGGGCTACAGCGGTTGCAATCCATGGAAAATTAGTGGAACTTATGCCGCAAAGTCGAGCCAAACTTGACGCCAACCTGAAGGATTTTGAGGCACAATTAGCCTCAACCGAAACGCAGGTTGGTAACGAGCTCGCGCCGCTCAAGGGGAAAGGTTATTTCGTTTTTCACGATGCTTACGGCTATTTCGAAAAACAGTTCGGACTGACACCGCTTGGTCATTTTACCGTTAACCCTGAGATTCAACCTGGCGCGCAGCGTTTACATGAAATAAGAACACAGTTGGTTGAGCAAAAAGCAACCTGCGTTTTTGCTGAGCCACAGTTCAGGCCAGCGGTCGTTGAGAGCGTCGCACGAGGGACATCCGTTCGTATGGGAACGTTGGATCCCCTGGGGACGAATATCAAACTGGGTAAAACAAGCTATTCAGAATTCCTGAGTCAATTAGCCAACCAGTATGCGAGCTGCCTGAAAGGAGATTAATGAGGAAGTGATTACGTGCAACAGATAGCCCGCTCTGTCGCCCTGGCGTTTAATAATTTACCGCGACCACACCGCGTTATGTTGGGGTCGCTCACCGTTCTTACTCTGGCCGTCGCTGTCTGGCGGCCCTATGTTTATCACCGCGATGCCACGCCAATTGTCAAAACCATTGAGCTGGAACAGAACGAAATTCGTTCGCTCTTACCTGAAGCCAGTGAGCCGATTGATCAAGCTGCACAAGAAGATGAAGCCATTCCCCAGGACGAACTGGATGACAAAATCGCCGGTGAAGCGGGCGTGCATGAATATGTTGTTTCCACTGGCGATACGCTAAGCAGCATTCTCAATCAGTATGGTATTGATATGGGTGATATCACCCAACTGGCTGCTGCCGACAAAGAATTGCGTAATCTGAAAATCGGTCAACAACTCTCGTGGACATTAACCGCGGACGGCGAACTGCAGCGCCTCACCTGGGAAGTGTCTCGTCGTGAAACCCGAACCTATGACCGTACTGCCGCTAACGGTTTTAAAATGACCAGCGAAATGCAGCAAGGAGAGTGGGTTAACAATCTGCTGAAAGGTACCGTCGGGGGGAGCTTTGTTGCCAGCGCCAGAAACGCCGGTTTAACCAGCGCCGAAGTGAGCGCAGTGATTAAAGCCATGCAGTGGCAAATGGATTTCCGCAAACTGAAAAAAGGCGATGAATTTGCGGTATTAATGTCTCGAGAAATGCTTGATGGTAAACGTGAGCAAAGCCAGCTGCTGGGCGTACGTTTGCGTTCAGAAGGTAAAGATTATTACGCTATCCGCGCTGAAGATGGCAAATTCTACGATCGTAACGGTACTGGTCTGGCGAAAGGATTCTTGCGATTCCCGACGGCGAAACAATTCCGTATCTCGTCTAACTTTAACCCGCGTCGTACTAATCCAGTGACCGGTCGCGTTGCACCACACAGAGGTGTTGATTTCGCCATGCCGCAGGGTACGCCAGTGCTTTCAGTGGGTGACGGTGAAGTGGTGGTTGCCAAACGCAGTGGCGCAGCAGGTTATTATGTGGCTATTCGTCATGGTCGCAGCTACACCACGCGTTATATGCACTTGCGCAAGATTCTGGTGAAACCGGGACAGAAGGTGAAACGTGGCGACCGTATCGCGCTTTCCGGTAATACCGGACGTTCAACCGGGCCGCATCTGCACTATGAAGTATGGATAAACCAGCAGGCCGTAAACCCGCTGACGGCAAAACTGCCGCGTACCGAAGGGCTGACCGGCTCCGATCGTCGCGAATTCCTGGCGCAGGCCAAAGAGATTGTGCCGCAGCTACGGTTTGATTAATTAACATCCATTCGCAGCCGGTACGCAGTCAGTACCGGCTTTTTTTATTTGGTGCGGGGCAAGTTGCGCCGCTACACTATCACCAGATTGATTTTTGCCTTATCCGAAACTGGAAAAGCATGGAAACGAAAAAAAATAATAGCGAATACATTCCTGAGTTTGATAAATCCTTTCGCCACCCGCGCTACTGGGGAGCATGGCTGGGCGTAGCAGCGATGGCGGGTATCGCTTTAACGCCGCCAAAGTTCCGTGATCCCATTCTGGCACGGCTGGGACGTTTTGCCGGACGACTGGGAAAAAGCTCACGCCGTCGTGCGTTAATCAATCTGTCGCTCTGCTTTCCAGAACGTAGTGAAGCTGAACGCGAAGCGATTGTTGATGAGATGTTTGCCACCGCGCCGCAAGCGATGGCAATGATGGCTGAGTTGGCAATACGCGGGCCGGAGAAAATTCAGCCGCGCGTTGACTGGCAAGGGCTGGAGATCATCGAAGAGATGCGGCGTAATAACGAGAAAGTTATCTTTCTGGTGCCGCACGGTTGGGCCGTCGATATTCCTGCCATGCTGATGGCCTCGCAAGGGCAGAAAATGGCAGCGATGTTCCATAATCAGGGCAACCCGGTTTTTGATTATGTCTGGAACACGGTGCGTCGTCGCTTTGGCGGTCGTCTGCATGCGAGAAATGACGGTATTAAACCATTCATCCAGTCGGTACGTCAGGGGTACTGGGGATATTATTTACCCGATCAGGATCATGGCCCAGAGCACAGCGAATTTGTGGATTTCTTTGCCACCTATAAAGCGACGTTGCCCGCGATTGGTCGTTTGATGAAAGTGTGCCGTGCGCGCGTTGTACCGCTGTTTCCGATTTATGATGGCAAGACGCATCGTCTGACGATTCAGGTGCGCCCACCGATGGATGATCTGTTAGAGGCGGATGATCATACGATTGCGCGGCGGATGAATGAAGAAGTCGAGATTTTTGTTGGTCCGCGACCAGAACAATACACCTGGATACTAAAATTGCTGAAAACTCGCAAACCGGGCGAAATCCAGCCGTATAAGCGCAAAGATCTTTATCCCATCAAATAAAAAAGCCTCTCGCGAGGAGAGGCCTTCGCCTGATGATAAGTTCAAGTTTGCTTCAGAATATTCGAAATCTGTTGAACTATCATTGAACTGTAAGCCGGATGTGGCGTTTTCGCCGCATCCGGCAACGTACTTACTCTACCGTTAAAATACGCGTGGTATTAGTAGAACCCACGGTACTCATCACGTCGCCCTGGGTGACAATCACCAGGTCACCAGACATCAAGTAACCTTTATCGCGCAGCAGATTAACCGCTTCGCTGGCAGCTGCTACGCCGTCATTAGCGCTATCAAAGTGCACCGGCGTAACGCCACGATAGAGAGCAGTCAGGTTCAGCGTACGTTCATGGCGCGACATGGCGAAAATTGGTAGACCAGAGCTGATACGGGAGGTCATCAGCGCGGTACGACCCGATTCGGTCATGGTAATAATCGCCGTAACGCCTTTCAGGTGGTTAGCTGCGTACATTGCTGACATGGCAATAGCTTCTTCCACATTGTCGAACTGAACGTCCAGACGGTGTTTAGAAACGTTGATGCTCGGGATTTTTTCCGCACCCAGGCAAACGCGCGCCATGGCTGCAACAGTTTCTGAAGGATACTGCCCAGCAGCAGTTTCTGCAGACAGCATCACAGCGTCAGTACCATCCAGAACGGCGTTTGCTACGTCCATGACTTCTGCACGCGTCGGCATCGGGTTAGTAATCATTGACTCCATCATCTGGGTCGCCGTGATTACCGCTCGGTTTAGCTGACGCGCACGACGGATCAACGCTTTCTGAATGCCGACCAGTTCCGGGTCGCCAATTTCCACACCGAGGTCGCCACGTGCAACCATTACCACGTCAGAGGCGAGGATGATGTCATCCATTGCATCCTGGCTGCAAACGGCTTCCGCACGTTCAACCTTGGCAACAATTTTCGCATCACATCCTGCATCGCGTGCCAGGCGACGGGCATAGTTCAGATCTTCGCCACAGCGTGGGAAGGAGACAGCCAGGTAATCTACGCCAATCAACGCCGCAGTCTTAATGTCTGCTTTGTCTTTTTCGGTCAGCGCTTCAGCCGACAAACCGCCGCCAAGTTTGTTGATACCTTTATTGTTGGAGAGGGGACCACCGACGGTGACTTCGGTGAACACTTTCATGCCCTGAACTTCCAGTACTTTTAACTGGACGCGACCATCGTCCAGCAGCAGGATGTCACCAGGCACGACGTCAGCAGGCAGGCCTTTGTAGTCGATACCGACTTTTTCTTTGTCGCCTTCACCTTTACCCAGGTTGGCGTCGAGCAGGAATTTATCCCCAATATTGAGGAAAACTTTGCCTTCTTTAAAGGTGGATACACGGATTTTGGGCCCCTGGAGGTCACCCAGAATAGCCACATGACGCCCCAGTTTTGCGGCAATCTCACGAACTTTATCCGCGCGCATTTTGTGATCTTCAGGCGAGCCGTGAGAAAAGTTCATACGTACAACGTTGGCACCCGCCGCGATAACTTTTTCAAGATTATTATCGCGATCTGTTGCTGGGCCTAACGTGGTAACGATTTTTGTTCTGCGAAGCCTTCTGGACATGTAATACTCCGTTGACTGAAACAACCAGGTGTTGCTTGAACATGAAATCCGAATGAAATAACGCCGCGATGGCGATAAATTAATCTCATTCGGATGTCGTATAAGATTAGAACAGTGACAGTCGCTTTTAGCGATCGTCACTTAAATTAAGTAACTGCTTATCAAAACGCGATTCCTTCAGCGCTTCCTTGACCCGCTTCAAGTTATCTCTGAATTTTGCACCGCGTCGCAAAGTAAATCCTGTCGCCAGCACATCTATCACGGTCAGCTGTGCAAGTCGAGAAACCATGGGCATATAAATGTCAGTATCTTCCGGTACGTCGAGGGTAATTGCCAGCGTTGCTTCCCGGGCGAGCGGGGTACCCGCAGAGGTGAGGGCAATCACCATGGCGTCGTTTTCGCGTGCCAGCTGCGCCAGCTCGACCAGATTTTTTGTTCTTCCAGTGTGAGAAATCAGCACCACCACGTCTCCGTCGCTACAATTCATACAACTCATGCGTTGCAGCACGATATCATCGGAGTACACCACCGGAACATTAAAACGAAAGAACTTATTCATCGCATCGTGGGCAACGGCGGCTGAAGAGCCTAATCCGAAAAAGGCGATTTTTTTTGCCTGAGTGAGCAAGTCGACGGCGCGGTTGATGGCAGATTTATCCAGTGAATGACGGACATGATCGAGCGTTGCCATTGCGGACTCAAATATTTTCCCTGTGTATGATTCAACGCTGTCATCTTCATTGACGTTGCGATTAACATAGGGAGTGCCATTCGCCAGACTCTGTGCCAGATGAAGTTTAAAATCAGGAAAACCGCGCGTGTCCATGCTGCGACAGAAACGATTCACCGTCGGTTCGCTAACATTGGCTTCCAGTGCCAGAGCAGCAATACTCGAATGGATCGCGTTATCGGGCGAAGCCAGAATGACCTCGGCAACTTTGCGCTCTGATTTGCTCAAATGTTCCAGCTGAGACTGGATTTTTTCCAGCATATTCATGATGTAAAGAGACTCACGGGTAATGACGATTTCCGCACTGAAAGAAATCGAAATGCAGTTTTGTCAGATATTACGCCTGTGTGCTGTGTTAATGACAAAAGCAGATAAAAAAGTTGTTATTTTTTTTCATAACATGATCAGTGTCAGATTTTTACCCAATGGAAAACGATGATTTTTTTATCAGTTTTGCCGCACTTTGCGCGCTTTTGCCGTAATCGCACGGGTGGATAAGCGTTTACAGTTTTCGCAAGCTCGTAAAAGCAGTACAGTGCACCGTAAGAAAATTACAAGTATACCCTGGCTTAAGTACCGGGTTAGTTAACTTAAGGAGAATGACATGGCGGTAACGCAAACAGCCCAGGCCTGTGACCTGGTCATTTTCGGCGCGAAAGGCGACCTTGCGCGTCGTAAATTGCTGCCTTCCCTGTATCAACTGGAAAAAGCCGGTCAGCTCAACCCGGACACCCGGATTATCGGCGTAGGGCGTGCTGACTGGGATAAAGCGGCATATACCAAAGTTGTCCGCGAGGCGCTCGAAACTTTCATGAAAGAAACCATTGATGAAGGTTTATGGGACACCCTGAGTGCACGTCTGGATTTTTGTAATCTCGATGTCAATGACACTGCTGCATTCAACCGTCTCGGCGCGATGCTGGATCAAAAAAATCGTATCACCATTAACTACTTTGCCATGCCGCCCAGCACTTTTGGCGCAATTTGCAAAGGGCTTGGCGAGGCAAAACTGAATGCTAAACCGGCACGCGTAGTCATGGAGAAACCGCTGGGGACGTCGCTGGCGACCTCGCAGGAAATCAATGATCAGGTTGGCGAATACTTCGAGGAGTGCCAGGTTTACCGTATCGACCACTATCTTGGTAAAGAAACGGTGCTGAACCTGTTGGCGCTGCGTTTTGCTAACTCCCTGTTTGTGAATAACTGGGACAATCGCACCATTGATCATGTTGAGATTACCGTGGCAGAAGAAGTGGGGATCGAAGGGCGCTGGGGCTATTTTGATAAAGCCGGTCAGATGCGCGACATGATCCAGAACCACCTGCTGCAAATTCTTTGCATGATTGCGATGTCTCCGCCGTCTGACCTGAGCGCAGACAGCATTCGCGATGAAAAAGTGAAAGTACTGAAGTCTCTGCGCCGCATCGACCGCTCCAACGTACGCGAAAAAACCGTACGCGGGCAATATACTGCGGGCTTCGCCCAGGGCAAAAAAGTGCCGGGATATCTGGAAGAAGAGGGCGCGAACAAGAGCAGCAATACAGAAACCTTCGTGGCGATCCGCGTCGATATTGATAACTGGCGCTGGGCCGGTGTGCCATTCTACCTGCGTACTGGTAAACGACTGCCGACCAAATGTTCTGAAGTCGTGGTCTATTTCAAAACACCTGAACTGAATCTGTTTAAAGAGTCGTGGCAGGATCTGCCGCAGAATAAACTGACTATCCGTCTGCAACCTGATGAAGGCGTGGATATCCAGGTACTGAATAAAGTTCCTGGCCTTGACCACAAACATAACCTGCAAATCACCAAGCTGGATCTGAGCTATTCAGAAACCTTTAATCAGACGCATCTGGCGGATGCCTATGAACGTTTGCTGCTGGAAACCATGCGTGGTATTCAGGCACTGTTTGTACGTCGCGACGAAGTGGAAGAAGCCTGGAAATGGGTAGACTCCATTACTGAGGCGTGGGCGATGGACAATGATGCGCCGAAACCGTATCAGGCCGGAACCTGGGGACCCGTTGCCTCGGTGGCGATGATTACCCGTGATGGTCGTTCCTGGAATGAGTTTGAGTAATATCTGCGCTTATCCTTTATGGTTATTTTACCGGTAACATGATCTTGCACAGATTGTAGAACAATTTTTACACTTTCAGGCCTCGTGCGGATTCACCCACGAGGCTTTTTTTATTACACTGACTGAAACGTTTTTGCCCTATGAGCTCCGGTTACAGGCGTTTCACTCATAAATCCTCTGAATGAAACGCGTTGTGAATCATCCTGCTCTGACAACTCAATTTCAGGAGCCTTTATGAATCCACAATTGTTACGCGTAACAAATCGAATCATTGAACGTTCGCGCGAGACTCGCTCTGCTTATCTCGCCCGGATAGAACAAGCGAAAACGTCGACCGTTCATCGTTCGCAGTTGGCATGCGGTAACCTGGCACACGGTTTCGCTGCCTGCCAGCCAGAAGACAAAGCCTCTTTGAAAAGCATGTTGCGTAACAATATCGCCATCATCACCTCCTATAACGACATGCTCTCCGCTCACCAGCCTTATGAACACTATCCAGAAATCATTCGTAAAGCCCTGCATGAAGCGAATGCGGTTGGTCAGGTTGCGGGCGGTGTTCCGGCGATGTGTGATGGTGTCACCCAGGGGCAGGATGGAATGGAATTGTCGCTGCTAAGCCGCGAAGTGATAGCGATGTCTGCGGCGGTCGGGCTGTCCCATAACATGTTTGATGGTGCTCTGTTCCTCGGGGTGTGCGACAAGATTGTCCCGGGTCTGACGATGGCAGCCCTGTCGTTTGGTCATTTGCCTGCGGTGTTTGTGCCGTCTGGACCGATGGCAAGCGGTTTGCCAAATAAAGAAAAAGTGCGTATTCGCCAGCTTTATGCCGAAGGTAAAGTGGACCGCATGGCCTTACTGGAGTCAGAAGCCGCGTCTTACCATGCGCCGGGAACATGTACTTTCTACGGTACTGCCAACACCAACCAGATGGTGGTGGAGTTTATGGGGATGCAGTTGCCAGGCTCTTCTTTTGTTCATCCGGATTCTCCGCTGCGCGATGCTTTGACCGCTGCCGCTGCGCGTCAGGTTACACGCATGACCGGTAATGGTAATGAATGGATGCCGATCGGTAAGATGATCGATGAGAAAGTGGTGGTGAACGGTATCGTTGCACTGCTGGCGACCGGTGGTTCCACTAACCACACCATGCACCTGGTGGCGATGGCGCGCGCGGCCGGTATTCAGATTAACTGGGATGACTTCTCTGACCTTTCTGATGTTGTACCGCTGATGGCACGTCTCTACCCGAACGGTCCGGCCGATATTAACCACTTCCAGGCGGCAGGTGGCGTACCGGTTCTGGTGCGTGAACTGCTCAAAGCAGGCCTGCTGCATGAAGATGTCAATACGGTGGCAGGCTTTGGTCTGTCTCGTTATACCCTTGAACCATGGCTGAATAATGGTGAACTGGACTGGCGGGAAGGGGCGGAAAAATCACTCGACAGCAATGTGATCGCTTCCTTCGAACAACCTTTCTCTCATCATGGTGGGACAAAAGTGTTAAGCGGTAACCTGGGCCGTGCGGTTATGAAAACCTCTGCCGTGCCGGTTGAGAACCAGGTGATTGAAGCGCCAGCGGTTGTTTTTGAAAGCCAGCATGACGTTATGCCGGCCTTTGAAGCGGGTTTGCTGGACCGCGATTGTGTCGTTGTTGTCCGTCATCAGGGGCCAAAAGCGAACGGAATGCCAGAATTACATAAACTCATGCCGCCACTTGGTGTATTATTGGACCGGTGTTTCAAAATTGCGTTAGTTACCGATGGACGACTCTCCGGCGCTTCAGGTAAAGTGCCGTCAGCTATCCACGTAACACCAGAAGCCTACGATGGCGGGCTGCTGGCAAAAGTGCGCGACGGGGACATCATTCGTGTGAATGGACAGACAGGCGAACTGACGCTGCTGGTAGACGAAGCGGAACTGGCTGCTCGCGAACCGCACATTCCTGACCTGAGCGCGTCACGCGTGGGAACAGGACGTGAATTATTCAGCGCCTTGCGTGAAAAACTGTCCGGTGCCGAACAGGGCGCAACCTGTATCACTTTTTAAGACGACAAATTTGTAATCAGGCGAGAGAAAACTCTGATGAAAAACTGGAAAACAAGTGCAGAATCAATCCTGACCACCGGCCCGGTTGTACCGGTTATCGTGGTAAAAAAACTGGAACACGCGGTGCCGATGGCAAAAGCGTTGGTTGCTGGTGGGGTGCGCGTTCTGGAAGTGACTCTGCGTACCGAGTGTGCAGTTGACGCTATCCGTGCTATCGCCAAAGAAGTGCCTGAAGCGATTGTGGGTGCCGGTACGGTGCTGAATCCACAGCAGCTGGCAGAAGTCACTGAAGCGGGTGCACAGTTCGCAATTAGCCCGGGTCTGACCGAGCCGCTGCTGAAAGCTGCTACCGAAGGGACTATTCCTCTGATTCCGGGGATCAGCACTGTTTCCGAACTGATGCTGGGTATGGACTACGGTTTGAAAGAGTTCAAATTCTTCCCGGCTGAAGCTAACGGCGGCGTGAAAGCCCTGCAGGCGATCGCGGGTCCGTTCTCCCAGGTCCGTTTCTGCCCGACGGGTGGTATTTCTCCCGCTAACTACCGTGACTACCTGGCGCTGAAAAGCGTGCTGTGCATCGGTGGTTCCTGGCTGGTTCCGGCAGATGCGCTGGAAGCGGGCGATTACGACCGCATTACTAAGCTGGCGCGTGAAGCTGTAGAAGGCGCTAAGCTGTAAAAGTCAAAATGCCCGATCGAGGATCGGGCATTTTTGTAGCGTTTTTTTGCCGGGTTTAACCCTGTACTTTTACCTGTCCGGCGGCGTGCTTCGCGCGTTCAATGGCGTCAACAACTCTCTCTGCAGTAGCCAGTGCCACCCCCAGACGACGGCTGCCATCAATTTCCGGCTTACCAAATAAACGAATCTGCAAATCTGCGCCTACGGCATTCTGCACATTATCAAACGTGACATTCTGACTGGTCAGTTGTGGCAGAATAACGGCAGAAGCTGCAGGACCATACTGACGGATCCCGCCAACCGGAAGTCCGAGGAAGGCACGTACATGCAGGGCAAACTCTGAGAGATCTTGAGAAATTAACGTCACCATCCCGGTATCATGTGGACGAGGGGAGACCTCACTGAAAATCACCTCATCACCACAGACAAACAGCTCGACACCAAACAGACCATAACCGCCCAGTGCCAGCACCACTTTACGGGCAATCTCCTGCGCACGTTCAAGGGCAAGCGGGCTCATTTGCTGTGGTTGCCAGGATTCACGGTAGTCGCCATCTTCCTGGCGATGACCTACTGGTGCACAGAAATGGACGCCATCCACCGCGCTGACGGTTAGCAGGGTAATTTCGAAGTCAAACTTAACGACGCCTTCAACAATTACGCGGCCCGCTCCGGCGCGACCGCCTTGCTGAGCGTATTCCCATGCCTGAGCAAGTTGCTCTGCAGAGCGAATAAACGTCTGCCCCTTACCGGAAGAGCTCATCACCGGTTTTACAATGCAGGGATAGCCAATGGCGGCAACCGCCTCGCGGAAAAGGCTTTCGCTATCGGCAAAACGATAAGTGGAAGTGGGCAGCTGCAGCTCTTCTGCCGCCAGGCGACGGATACCCTCGCGATTCATCGTTAATTTCGTTGCGCGAGCGCAAGGGACAACATTCAGTCCTTCCTCTTCAAGTTGGATCAGCATATCGGTGGCAATAGCTTCGATCTCCGGCACGATATAATGTGGTTTTTCCAGTTCAACCACACGGCGTAATGCATCACCATCAAGCATATTAATGACATGGGAGCGATGCGCGACATGCATGGCTGGTGCGTCGGCATAGCGATCGACGGCAATCACCTCTACGCCGAGACGCTGACACTCGATTGCCACTTCTTTACCCAGTTCACCGGAGCCTAATAACATCACGCGAGTTGCTGCCGGACGCAGCGCAGTGCCTAATAACGTCATAACGAATATCCCCTGATTAATTCCGCGCGCAGTATAAACGAAAACGTTTGCGTGTGTCTTTATTGCTGGTGTTGATTTCTCAACCGAAAAGAAATATACTGTATAAAATCACAGTTATTATGAGAGGCTGCAAATGGCGGTTGAAGTTAAATACGTAGTCATTCGTGAGGGCGAAGAGAAAATGTCGTTTACCAGCAAAAAGGAAGCCGATGCTTATGACAAAATGCTTGATACGGCGGATCTGCTTGACACCTGGCTGACAAATTCTCCAGTGCAAATGGAAGACGAGCAACGTGAAGCCCTTTCGCTATGGCTGGCAGAACAAAAAGATGTGCTGAGCACCATTCTGAAAACCGGCAAATTACCGTCCCCACAGGTCGTCGGTGCTGAATCCGAAGAGGAAGATGCCTCACACGCGGCCTGAAGCAACTTGCGCTCCTGACAATTTGTACCATGCTTTCTCCTGAATCATTGTGCTATGGAGAAAAACATGAAAAAAAGAGGGGCGTTTTTAGGGCTGTTGTTGGTTTCTGCCTGCGCATCAGTTTTCGCTGCCAATAATGAAACCAGCAAGTCGGTCACTTTCCCAAAGTGTGAAGGTCTGGATGCTGCCGGAATTGCCGCGAGCGTAAAACGTGATTATCAACAAAATCGCGTGGCGCGTTGGGCAGATGATCAAAAAATTGTCGGTCAGGCCGATCCCGTGGCATGGGTCAGTTTGCAGGACATTCAGGGTAAAGATGATAAATGGTCAGTACCGCTAACCGTACGTGGTAAAAGTGCCGATATTCATTACCAGGTCAGCGTGGACTGCAAAGCGGGAATGGCGGAATATCAGCGGCGTTAATGGCTTCTGATAATTCGATTGACCGTTGGCGGATGCGGCGCGAGTGCCTTGTCCGCCCACAACACACCACAATCGTAGGCCTGAGAAGACGCAACAGCGTAGCATCGGGCAATCAGCATCATACAGTGCCACTCAAAACGTCAAACTACTTTCACCTAAAATACCCTTATCACCTGATATACAGTAAACACCTTACCTGGCGCGAATTTCTTTGAATAACGGCCAACCGCCCCGCTTATTTGCGCATCTTTTGTCTCGATATACATTTTCTGACATCCTCATCCACTATGCTACAGGCACTAAAATGGTTATTGAGGAGCAAATATGGCTAACTGGTTAAATCAACTGCAATCCCTGCTTGGGCAAAGCAGTTCTTCTACCTCCTCGTCTGCGGATCA
Source organism: Escherichia sp. Lx600-2 (assembly GCF_036662595.1). Classification (NCBI taxonomy): domain Bacteria; kingdom Pseudomonadati; phylum Pseudomonadota; class Gammaproteobacteria; order Enterobacterales; family Enterobacteriaceae; genus Escherichia; species Escherichia sp. Lx600-2. Next base: position 56,873 of record NZ_JAYQWM010000007.1, read on the forward strand.
GGGATTGGGCAAACTTTTAGTGCCGGGCGCATTAGGTGGACTGGCTGGACTGCTGGTCGCAAATAAATCAGCACGTAAACTTCTTACGAAATATGGCACCAACGCGTTGCTGGTTGGCGGCGGAGCGGTAGCGGGTACGGTGCTGTGGAATAAATACAAAGATAAAATTCGCGCGGCGCATCAGGACGAACCGCAGTTTGGCGCGCAAAGTACGCCGCTCGATGAGCGTACGGAACGTTTGATCCTTGCGCTGGTCTTTGCCGCTAAAAGTGATGGTCATATTGATGCCAAAGAACGTGCGGCAATCGACCAGCAATTGCGTGAAGCCGGCGTGGAAGAGCAGGGGCGGGTACTCATTGAGCAGGCAATCGAACAACCGCTGGATCCACAACGCCTGGCTACCGGGGTCCGCAATGAAGAAGAGGCGCTGGAAATCTATTTCCTGAGCTGCGCGGCTATTGATATTGACCATTTTATGGAACGCAGTTACCTGAATGCACTGGGTGACGCGCTGAAAATCCCCCAGGATGTTCGTGACGGCATTGAACGCGATCTCGAACAGCAAAAACGCACTTTGGCGGAATAATTCCGCTCTCTGGATAGCCTGAAGTTGACTATTTCGGGCTATCCAGAACCGCACAGCCATTTGAACAGGCTGATTTTCTCTGTCTGCATAACATTCGATATTCGCGCCATTACCTGTCATCATCTAAGCAATGACTGACCTGTTTCGCTTGCATCCCCGGTGAGTTTTGCCACCCTTATAAGATGTTTCAACCAGAAAGAACAATAACATGCTACCAAAAGCCGCCCGCATTCCCCACGCCATGACGCTTCATGGCGATACACGCATCGATAATTACTACTGGCTGCGGGACGATACGCGTTCTCAGCCAGAAGTCCTGGACTACCTGCAACAAGAAAATAGTTACGGTCATCGGGTGATGGCCTCACAACAAGCCTTGCAGGATCGCATCTTAAAGGAAATCATCGACCGCATTCCGCAAAGAGAAGTTTCTGCGCCCTACATCAAAAATGGCTACCGCTATCGGCATATTTATGAACCAGGCTGTGAATATGCTATCTACCAGCGTCAATCGGCGTTCAGTGAAGAGTGGGACGAGTGGGAAATATTGCTCGATGCCAACAAGCGCGCGGCTCATAGTGAGTTTTATTCGATGGGCGGAATGGCGATTACGCCCGATAACACCATTATGGCGCTGGCAGAAGATTTTCTTTCCCGACGCCAGTACGGCATTCGTTTTCGTAATCTGGAAACAGGTAACTGGTACCCGGAACTGCTGGATAACGTTGAACCCAGCTTTGTCTGGGCAAATGACTCCTGGACTTTCTACTATGTACGCAAGCATCCGGTGACGCTGCTGCCTTATCAGGTCTGGCGTCACGCCATCGGTACGCCAGCATCGCAAGATAAACTGATTTACGAAGAAAAAGACGATACCTATTACGTCAGCCTGCATAAAACGACCTCGAAGCACTATGTAGTCATTCATCTGGCCAGCGCCACCACCAGTGAAGTTCGCCTGCTGGACGCGGAAATGGCCGATGCCGAGCCGTTTGTTTTTCTGCCGCGCCGCAAAGATCACGAATACAGCCTTGATCACTACCAGCATCGTTTTTATCTGCGTTCCAACCGCCACGGCAAAAACTTTGGCTTATACCGTACCCGTATGCGTGATGAGCAACAGTGGGAAGAGTTAATTCCGCCACGCGAAAACATCATGCTGGAAGGGTTTACGCTGTTTACCGACTGGCTGGTGGTTGAAGAGCGTCAGCGCGGGTTAACCAGTTTGCGCCAAATTAACCGCAAGACCCGGGAAGTCATTGGTATTGCCTTTGATGATCCAGCCTATGTGACCTGGATTGCCTACAATCCAGAACCTGAAACCGCGCGATTGCGTTATGGTTATTCTTCCATGACCACACCAGACACTTTGTTTGAACTGGATATGGATACCGGTGAGCGTCGTGTATTAAAACAAACAGAAGTTCCTGGTTTTGATGCGGCGAATTACCGCAGTGAACACCTGTGGATAGTCGCCCGTGATGGTGTCGAAGTTCCGGTTTCGTTGGTCTACCATCGCAATCATTTTCGCAAAGGACACAACCCGCTGCTGGTGTATGGCTACGGTTCTTACGGCGCAAGTATTGATGCCGATTTCAGTTTTAGCCGCTTGAGTTTGTTAGATCGTGGCTTTGTCTACGCCATTGTCCATGTTCGCGGCGGCGGTGAGCTGGGGCAACAATGGTACGAAGACGGTAAATTTCTGAAGAAGAAAAATACGTTTAATGATTATCTTGATGCCTGCGATGCATTGTTAAAACTGGGCTATGGCTCTCCTTCGCTTTGTTATGCGATGGGCGGGAGTGCGGGGGGCATGTTGATGGGCGTTGCAATTAATCAACGCCCGGAATTATTCCACGGCGTTATCGCCCAGGTACCGTTTGTTGATGTTGTAACAACGATGCTTGATGAATCAATTCCTCTTACCACTGGTGAGTTTGAAGAGTGGGGGAATCCGCAGGATCCGCAATATTACGAGTATATGAAAAGCTACAGCCCGTATGACAACGTCACCGCACAGGCTTATCCGCATTTACTGGTAACGACCGGTTTACACGATTCTCAGGTGCAATATTGGGAACCGGCAAAATGGGTCGCTAAATTGCGCGAGCTGAAAACCGATAACCATCTTTTATTGCTCTGTACCGACATGGACTCAGGCCATGGCGGTAAATCTGGCCGCTTTAAATCGTACGAAGGCGTAGCGATGGAATATGCTTTTCTGGTCGCGCTGGCGCAGGGAACATTACCCGCTACGCCTGCGGATTAGGTATTTTCCAGATAATGTTTCAGTGTTAAACGCAGCTCCGGGCTCATGCTGTCCAGGTTATTAAACAACCAGCGCAGATAGCCCGGATCGCGTTCGGCAACGTCGGAAACCGCTTTGCCACGGTATTTGCCAAAGGTGAAGGTCGTCATCAACGACGGACGTCCGGTGATATCGGCCATCTGTTCTGCCGTCCAGCCGGAGGTGTTCATAATATCGATAAGCAACGCGGCGGTGATATAACAGTCATACAACGCGCGGTGATGATGCAGGCCCGGCGGCGTCTGTACATTGAGCTTCCGTGTTTTATATAACGCCATATTGCTGTACTTGATCCCTGGCCACAAACGACGGGCCAGTTTCATAGTGCAAATCCACTCACCGGGCATCTCAGGCAGTACGCGGCGGTCAAAGCTGGCGTTATGCGCGACATACCATTCACTACCGTAATAGTGTGGGATCACATCTTCAATCCACGGTTTATCGGCTACCATGGCTTCGGTGATGCGATGAATCGCCATCGCTTGTGGACTAATAGGACGATCGGGGCGCACCAGGTGGCTCATGGGGTTGACGATTTTCCCGTCAATGACATCAACAGAGGCAATCTCAACGATCCCTCCCTGCAAACCGCAGGTTTCTGTATCGATAATGCGCAACATGGCATGCTCCAGGCCGAAAAAGCCTAGCGTAATGGAATGATATCGCCTTGCCAACCCTGTGATGAACGCTGACCGACTAACAATAATGAACCACGATCGGCGCGAACGATGAGACGACCATGTTCATCCCATAGTGCACTGTTACCACGGGCATTTGCCATCAGCACGGCAATGGAGTACTGATGTGAAAAAAATTGTAAGCGGCGGGTAGATGCCAGTAGGTCGGGTTCCCCCAGACATTGCCCTGTCGTAAACAGTGAACAGGTCGGGTCCATATCCATACCTTGCGGTTGTTCATCGACCACCGTGATGGTTCTGGAACGACGGCCCAGACATGCACCATGACTCTGATGGTAGATCCCCGGCGTTTTTCGCCACGGTGCGAACACCGCAATTCCACGAATAAAGCGATCGTTATATTCAACGGGAAGGCCGGCTATGATGGTCATTCGCCAGGTCGTTGCGGCATAACAAAGCGGGTCTAACAGTGAGAGATCGGGTGGGGCAGGAAGGGCACGTCGTGAATAATCACACCCCAGTAAAGAAAGCGATGGAAAAACTAACAGCTGACATTGTTGCCTGGCGGCGGCCCTCACAAACTCCAGATGATGAGCTACCTGTTCGGTGAGTGAGGTTTTACGAGGCTCATATTGCGCTGCTGCAACTTTCCAGAACGACATAATGACTTCCTTTTCAAAATGACTGCAAATTATGGGTGCGGTTTAGAAAATACTCATAATTTAGCAGGCGTTATGTAAGAAAGTGTAACTCTGTATAAGTTTTATTTAAGTTTGGGCTCGTAAGGTAAACGTGACAGATTGACCGAAGCCAAACGGTGGGCAATAAGCCGCTCGCGAAACCAGCTGCGCAAATGTTCAGGCTGTTCACGTTCAACCGCTTCAGCGATCACCGGCATATTGTAGCGTTCTTTAAATGCCACCCCGGCCGCCGCCAAATCGACATTCACTTTATCCATTTCTGTTTGATCCAGTTTTGCCAGATTCTTCAGCATTCTTAATCTCCTCATCATTCGCGGGCAAAAGTTACTAAGAGTGAGCCTGGATGGCAAGCCGGAATTGATGATCCTCGACTCAGACATTAGACAAGGTTATGCTCTGTAAAAAAGTTATTACAAAAAGGAATAGATAATATGGCTTCAACTGCACGCTCCCTTCGCTACGCGCTGGCAATCCTGACCACTTCGTTGGTGACACCTTCCGTCTGGGCACATGCGCATTTAACGCATCAGTATCCTGCGGCAAACGCGCAAGTGACAGCTGCACCGCAGGCAATCACTTTAAACTTCTCGGAAGGTGTTGAAACAGGATTCAGTGGTGCAAAAATCACGGGGCCAAAAAACGAAAATATTAAAACATTACCGGCGAAGCGAAATGAGCAGGACCAAAAGCAACTGATTGTTCCACTGGCCGATTCGCTGAAACCCGGAACCTACACCGTTGACTGGCATGTTGTTTCGGTGGACGGGCATAAAACGAAAGGACACTATACCTTTAGCGTGAAATAAATCATGCTGGCGTTTACCTGGATCGCGCTGCGATTTATCCATTTCACCTCGCTGATGCTGGTTTTTGGCTTCGCAATGTACGGTGCCTGGCTGGCCCCCTTAACGATTCGTCGCTTGCTGGCGAAGCGTTTTCTGCGTTTACAACAGCACGCTGCCGTCTGGAGTTTGATCAGTGCCACTGCAATGCTCGCCGTTCAGGGCGGGTTGATGGGAACGGGATGGAAAGATGTATTTTCGCCAAACATTTGGCAGGCTGTTTTGCAAACGCAGTTTGGTGGCGTCTGGTTATGGCAAATTGTTCTCGCCCTCGTAACGTTGATCGTCGCCCTTATGCAACCGCGGAATATGCCACGTTTGCTGTTTATGCTCACTACCGCGCAATTTATTCTGCTGGCGGGAGTGGGGCATGCGACGCTGAATGAAGGGGTAACGGCGAAAATCCATCAGACTAATCACGCGATTCACCTGATTTGTGCGGCGGCGTGGTTTGGGGGATTACTGCCGGTGCTCTGGTGTATGCAACTCATCAAAGGCCGTTGGCGACACCAGGCTATTCAGGCGCTGATGCGTTTTTCCTGGTGCGGGCATTTTGCGGTGATCGGCGTACTGGCAAGCGGCGTGCTTAATGCATTGTTGATTACCGGATTTCCCCCCACGCTTACGACTTACTGGGGCCAACTCTTATTGCTCAAAGCCATCCTGGTGATGATTATGGTGGTCATTGCGCTGGCTAATCGTTATGTTCTTGTACCGCGCATGAGGCAGGATGAAGATCGTGCGGCACCCTGGTTTGTGTGGATGACTAAACTCGAATGGGCGATAGGTGCGGTAGTGCTGGTGATCATCAGCCTGCTTGCGACTCTCGAACCTTTTTGATGGATTACGAAATGATGAAAAAAAGTATTCTGGCGTTTCTGTTACTCACCAGTTCTGCAGCGGCGCTGGCTGCACCGCAGGTGATTACCGTCAGCCGTTTTGAAGTGGGTAAAGACAAATGGGCGTTTAATCGCGAAGAGGTGATGCTGACTTGCCGACCGGGTAATGCTTTGTATGTCATCAACCCAAGTACCCTCGTGCAGTATCCTTTAAACGATATCGCACAAAAGGAAGTTGCCAGTGGGAAGACTAAAGCCCAACCCATTTCGGTGATTCAGATTGATGATCCTAACAATCCCGGCGAAAAAATGAGTCTGGCACCGTTTATAGAACGAGCTGAAAAACTCTGTTAATTACCTAAAATAGCCTTTTGATTTCCAATAAAAAAACCGCCTCAGTTCTTTCACCAGAACGGGCGGTTTTTAACATTTAAGCTGATGACCACCGCGCTTTTTATTGACCATTTTGCACGCAAACTGGAAAACCTGGCGTCGTCATCTATTCTTAAAGGGCAAGGCAACTAAGCCTGCATTAATGCCAACTTTTAGCGCACGGCTCTCTCCCAAGAGCCATTTCCCTGGACCGAATACAGGAATCGTGTTCGGTCTCTTTTTATCTGTTAAAAGCCAGAAGCATTCCCTTCGCTGACTTTATAGTCAACCATAACACACACTCTACTGTCTGAGTCCAGCGTTTTTTAACATTCTTGTTAAGATTATGTGATCTTTAGCGCGGGAGGAAAATATTGATGAAACAGCCTGCGCCCGTTTATCAGAGAATTGCGGGTCATCAATGGCGACATATCTGGCTTTCTGGCGATATACACGGTTGTCTTGAGCAGTTGCGCCGCAAATTATGGCATTGTCGTTTTGATCCGTGGCGAGATTTACTTATCTCAGTGGGAGACGTTATCGATCGTGGGCCGCAAAGTTTACGTTGTCTGCAGTTACTGGAACAACATTGGGTTCGTGCGGTAAGAGGCAATCATGAACAGATGGCGATGGATGCGCTGGCATCCCAGCAGATGTCTTTGTGGTTGATGAATGGCGGCGACTGGTTTATTGCGCTGGCAGATAATCAACAGAAACAAGCGAAAACGGCGCTGGGGAAATGTCAGCATTTGCCCTTTATTCTTGAAGTACATAGTCGCACCGGCAAGCATGTTATTGCTCATGCCGATTATCCAGATGATGTTTATGAATGGCAAAAGGACGTCGATTTGCATCAGGTCTTGTGGAGCCGCTCGCGATTAAGTGAACGCCAAAAAGTGCAGGGAATTACAGGTGCTGATCATTTCTGGTTTGGTCATACACCGTTGCGCCATCGCGTGGATATTGGCAACCTGCATTATATTGATACCGGCGCTGTCTTTGGGGGCGAACTGACTTTCGTGCAATTGCAATAATTAAAAATCACCATACTCCTGTGCTGGTCGCCAGAAACCATCTATAAAATCCTCAATCGGAAAACAACCGCCATGGCGGATCCGTTGATCGCTCATAGAATAAAGACACTGCTGTTCCGTGTTGTAGACATCCACAACAATATCTTCACAACCGCCATCCAGGTAGCAAACAAAAAGTACCAGCGCGAACATTTCATCCCCGAAGTGTGGTGCCGTACCGTTAAGTTTAGGAGAGATTTTACAACGGGGGAATAACCAGGACAAATAACCCGCCATGCCGACGGGTTCTTTTTGGATCAGGCAAGACGCATAATCCAGGCATCAGATTGTTGATCGTAACGGGTACGGTAAAGGACAGAGTGTTCGCCATTTAGCAGGGCAGGGATACTGGTTTCAGCATCCCAGGCATCCAGTTGCATACATAAATCGGGGTCAGATTTACAAGGAATGGTTAACGTTCGATCACCCGGCGATTCGCCGTGTAATTCGCCGTCGTCGATTTCAAAAGCGCCTATGCGCACACTGGTTTTCATCTTCGTGCTCTCCATTTAGCTGCCGGTTGTGGTACGACCAGTCCGATCGCACCATTTTTCAGCCTAGTTGAGGCAGCCGAATGTGCCAGTCAAAAAGTGCGTTTTTTTGTGCGCTGTCAGGCGTTACCGGTAAAAAGTTTCCCATCGCGCACCAGTTCACGCGGGTAGCTGTTTTTCAGTCGCGAACCAATCCGTTTGGCTAAACCAATCGGCTGATGCTGGAAAGTAACCAACACGTCATCCGCCACTGGCGCGGCTTGCGGGTAAACATCGCGCCCGCGATACCACTCCTCCGCTTCCTGCGGTGTCAGTTCAAAAGCGTTCACATTGTCGGGGGTGGCAAGGGCAATAACTGCTTCATGCTGCCAGCGATAACCTTTGTTGTGCGTTTCGGCAAGTTTAATCCCCAGGCGAGAAAATCGGACTTTACAGATCAGGGCTTCAATGCCCACCGGGAACAACCACAGTTCTTTGTCACGCTGCCAGAGGCGCAGGTTTTCATCCCAGTTTAAGCCAACACCTGCAGCCGCCTGACGAATTTGTGCGGCTTCGCGATCTTTCACCGGGCTGAACGGGAAATTGCCCACTTTGTATTTTGGGGTGGGTAAGGCGGGAATGGCCTGAGTTTTACGCAGACGAGCAACGAAGAAGCCTTCGCAGTCGTAAATTTGTGGGAAAACATGCAAAAAGCCTTCTTCGGTCAGCGCTTTGTTTGCACCAGGGAAGAGATCGCCAAGTGGTAAAAACTCTACTGCGTCAGGGTAAGTCTCTTTAAGCCACAGGCAAACGGATTCGTTTTCTTCCCGGTTTAAGGTACAGGTCGAGTAAACCAGCGTACCACCAGGACGTAATGCATGAAAGGCGCTGTCGATAAGCTCCCGTTGGGTAGCTGCGATTTCCTGATTGCTTTCTGGTGACCAGTTTTTTAGCGCATCGGGATCTTTACGCACCACGCCTTCGCCAGAGCAGGGAGCGTCCAGCAAAATGGCATCGAACATTTCTGGCACTGCCGCACCAAACACGCGGCCATCAAAATGTGTGAGCGCAACATTACTGATGCCACAGCGGCTGATATTGGCATGTAACACTTTTACCCGACTGGCGGAAAACTCATTGGCAAGGATTGCCCCTTCGTTATTCATCCGCGCGGCAATTTGCGTCGTTTTGGAGCCTGGCGCAGCAGCGACATCCATCACCCGCTGTGGTGCATTACCGTCAGCAAACAAGGCGGCGACGGGCAACATTGAACTGGCTTCCTGAATATAAAACAGGCCACTTAAATGCTCGGCGGTACTACCCAATGGCAATGCATCTTCATTGTCGCGTTCAATCCAGAAACCTTCTTCACACCACGGAATTGGCGTAAGCGTCCAGCCATAAGGAGCGGTTAATTGCAGGAAATCAGCAACGGAGATTTTCAGCGTATTAACGCGAATGCTGCGGCGCAACGGGCGCTGACAGGCAGCAAGAAAATCATCAAAAGAGAGCGTCGAAGGCATCGCTTCGCGCATTTGCGTCAGAAAGGCGTCAGGGAAATAAACGGTGTGTTGGGCCACGAGCATATACCACTGGCAAAAAAACAGGCGCGCAGTTTAGCATAAACGCTCCGGCGCAGGCACGCCGGAGCAGTGGGCATTATTTGGGAAGCGCAGTACCCCATTCACGCCACTCTTTCGGTTCACTTTCCTGCAACAGGAAGTGCTTGCCTTCCTGGGCTTTCGGTGCCAGTGGCGTACCCGGAGGCGTGGCGAAGGCGATGCCGCCACGGATAAACTGGTTAAAGGTGCCGGTTTTCACTACGCCGCCCGTCAGACCAAAGTCCAGACTGTAACCCGATGCCAACCAGAAGACGGAATTGTTACGCACCAGGTGTTGATAGCGTTTACTGATGCGCATCGCAATCATCACGCGATCTGACAATGTCCCCAGCGTCATTCCGGTAACCGTACCGACTTCCAGACCACGGAACAGCACTGGCGTACCGATGCCTAACGAACCGGCTTCCGGCGCTTCAACAATAATGCTTAAGCCATCCAGGTAACGCGAATCAGTAATGGTGGCCTCTTGTAATTCAAAGTCGCGGCGAGGATTGCCCCGGCCTGGTTCGACGTTGATATACGGCTGGAGGATAGTATCAAGATGCTCAACGCCAGCTGCCGAAATTTGCGGTGTGACCACCGAGAAGCGCGTACCGCCGCGGGCGAAGGTCTGGACATATTCCGGGTAAAGTACCGCCTTTGCCTGTACTTCATTGCGCGCGGTAATCAGATCCAGCGTCTGGATTTGCCCGATATCAATACCGAGATAGCGAATTGGCATCCCGACCGCCAGTTTTCCGGCATCGAAAGCGTGAAGCGTAATCTGCCCGCCAACCGCACGGGCTGCTGTTTCGGAAGCATACAGAATACGTTTGTCTCCTTTACGCTGACTGGCGCTGGCACCGCTGAGGTTATCGAAGCTAATGGCTCCCTTTAATGCTCTGGAGAGCGGGGATGCCTGTACGGTCAGGCCGCTGCCATTCAGCTGAACTTTCGCCCCGCCTTCAGCCCAGAACACGCTATTGCTGGTCAGAAGGTTGCGATACTCCGGCTTAATATGCAGATCGATATCAAACGCGTTAGCTCGCGGACGCACGGTAATCACTTCACCAACTTCAAATTTACGGTACAGCACTACCGATCCTGCCTGCACATCCGGCAGCGTCTCTGCACTCAAACTCACGGTTGTGGTGGGTAAATCGCTAAGGCTGTTCTCCAGCGCTTTTTCCAGATTGGCATACAGTGGATAGCTGGCTTTCATCTCGCCTTTATCGCCCGGCAGAATACGTATCCCGCCGTTAATCCATTCTGAGGCGCTGGCACCGAGAAACTCAACGCCATCCAGCCCCACCTTCACGTCGACACGGCTGTTGACGACAAATTTGCTATCGCCTTTTACCAGTTCTCGATGCTGAGGCTCGATGGCGACGGTAAAGGTGACGCCTTTGCTGGTGAGTTTACGATCGATAACCTGGCCTACCTGCACGCCGTGAAGAATGAGCGGCTGACCCGCATCAATACCGTAACTTTCCGGCGCGGTCAGGGTCAGCGTCAGAACATCAGGTTCATGCAGCAGTGCTTTTTCGCCTGGCACAACAACGAACTCTTTGCGTGGCTCGCCATCGCCGGGTACCAACTCGAAGGTTTTGCCAGTCAGCAGGGCGCTGAGATTGGCATCGCTAAGGGATAATTTCGGATTACGTAATTCGATGCGGGTATTTTCACGAAGCAGGGTAACGACGCTGGGATCAACGGTCATTTCCCCAGTGACTTTACCACCAGGATTTAAATCCAGTTTAGTTAGCTGTCCGACTTCCAGTCCCTGATACATTAATGGCGTCGAGTCGGCGGTTAATCCTGCTCCACTCGGCAGTTCCAGTTTGATTATTACGCCACGCTGGCTATGGGCGAGGTCTTCATACAGACCAAAGGTATCTTCCGCCTCGGCAGGTTTCGACTCTTCTGGTGAATCGAAGGCAATCGCACCGTTAACCAGTGCCGCCAGGCTTTCCAGTTTCACCTTCGCGCCACTGATACTGACGTTGGCATCAATGCCGGAAACGTTCCAGAAACGGCTACCTTTTTTCACCAGGTCGGTAAAACGCCGCTCGATCAGGACATCAATCACCACGCCTTGTTTATTGGGATTGATGGCATAGTCGTAGACTTTTCCCACCGGGATCTTGCGGAAATAGACCAATGAACCGCTGTTCAGCGAACCGAGATCGGGAGCTTGCAGGTGGATCATCAGATCGCCGTTATCCAGCCGATACTTCGGTTGGGTATCGAGTGCGACAAAGTGATCCTGCTCTTTACCTTTACCTGGCATCATGCCGATATAGTTACCACCGACGAGGGCGTCCAGCCCGGAGACACCTGCCAACGATGCTTTTGGCGTCACCAGCCAGAATTGAGTCTCTTCGCGCAGCGCATCTTTCATATCGGACTTGATGCTGACCTTGACTTCAATCTTACGAAGATCGTCGCTGAGGCTGATATCCTGCACTGTTCCGACTTCAACGCCCTGATAACGAACAGGCGTACGGCCCGGGACAATACCATCCGCCGACATAAAGTCGATGGTGACGGTATTACCCCGGTCCTGATAACTGTCCCAAATCAGCCAACCGGCAATCATTAGCGCGATGAACGGCAGCAGCCAGAAAGGTGAGATACGGCGTTTATTTTTAATCTGCGCTTCAGTCGTCGAAGCGGGCGTTTCCTGACTCATGTGCATCCCAAAGTAAGCGGCTGTCCAGCCATTCCACAGCAAGAATAGTCAAAATTACCGCTGCGCCGAAATAAAACGCAGCCGGTCCCATAGTAAAAGCGAGGATCTGATCGCGATTAATCAGCGACATGGTTAAAGATATGACAAACAGGTCGAGCATCGACCAGCGACCAATCCAGGTCACCATTCGCAGTAACAGAATGCGTGTGCGTAAACCTTGCTGGCATTTAAAATGAATGCTCAACAGTAAAGTGAACATGACGATCACTTTAGTAAACGGTACCAGAATACTGGCGATAAACACGATTCCTGCAACCGCAATGTTGCTACTTGCCAGCGACATAATTCCGGAAAGAATTGTATCTTCCTGCCGTCCTCCGTTCAGATAAATGATAGAAATAGGCAACAGGTTGGCAGGTAACAATAAAACGATTGACGCTAACAGCGCCGCCCAGCATTTTTGCAGACTATGACGGCGACGCAGGCGTAGCGGAATATGACAACGCGGGCAGCGACCACGCTGATCAGGATAGCCGGTAAAATGGCACCCAAGACAGACACGAAGTTTCTCGTCCCTACGCGTAGCGGGGCGCTGCGGATAAAATCGCTCCCACAGTTCTTCGACATTAAGATGTGACAACGTCACCGTCGTTAAAATCACCAACGCCACAAAAGAGAACAAGCCGACACCCGCCTGGATATGGGCATAATCCTGTACCTTTATAGAAGCAACGCCAATGCCGACCAGGTAGATATCGAGCATTACCCACTCTTTAAGTCGCTCAAGCATCAGCAGTACCGGACGTAGATTCATTCCCAGTCGGTTACCAAACCATAAATAAGCTATGGAGGTCACCAGAATGAGCGGGGCACCAATAACGCAGAAAAAGACCATCGACCCCGTTATCGCATCGCCCTGTTTGGTCATTTGCCAGATGCCTTGCATAACGTTGGCGTCAATACGAATGCCTAACAGCCAGATATGCAACAGCGGTTCGCCCCAGGCAAACGGCATCAGCAACAGCATGGTGAAGGCCATTGCCGCCAGGCGCGTTAGCGACCAGTCGCGCCCGTCACGAATTTTTGCCTGACAGCGCGGACAATAGGCACTTTGATGAGAATTTATCTCGGGCAGGCTAAACAGCATGTCACATTGCGGGCAACGTTGGTAATCACCACGCGGCAGTTCCTCGCCGATTGCCCTCACTGTTATCTTTTTTGTCGGCGTAATTTGTGGTGTGTTAAGAGCCATGACGTGCCAAATGTAATAAGAATTAACATTAATCTTAACCCATGATGGGAATGATCTTGAGCATTAACGCATTTAATGCTTATTTTAATAGGCTGGCAGTTCCAGGTAAGACAACCAAGTGATTATATAATGAACAAAACAGAATTTTACGCGGATTTAAATCGCGACTTTAACGCGCTGATGGCGGGAGAAACCAGTTTTCTGGCAACGCTTGCGAACACCAGTGCGTTGTTATATGAGCGTCTCACTGACGTAAACTGGGCAGGTTTTTATTTGCTTGAGGACGATACACTGGTGCTCGGACCATTTCAGGGCAAAATTGCCTGTGTCCGGATACCCGTCGGGCGTGGCGTGTGCGGCACTGCGGTTGCCCGCAATCAAGTGCAGCGTATCGAGGATGTTCATGCGTTTGACGGGCATATTGCCTGTGATGCGGCGAGTAATTCTGAAATTGTTCTGCCGCTGGTGGTGAAAAATCAGATTATTGGTGTTCTCGACATCGATAGTACCGTCTTCGGTCGCTTTACAGACGAGGACGAGCAAGGCTTACGTCAGCTTGTGGCACAGCTTGAAAAGGTGCTTGCAACGACGGATTACAAAAAATTCTTTGCGAGCGTCGCAGGATAATCAACGGATAACGTAGCATTTACTGATAGCGTCATTATAATGACGCCTGTTCATGCCTGCGCTTGTTGGCTACGTCCGTTGTAATCAGGAAATTTCATGGAAAATCAACCTAAGTTGAATAGCAGTAAAGAAGTAATCGCGTTTCTGGCCGAACGTTTTCCCCACTGTTTCAGTGCGGAAGGTGAAGCGCGTCCGCTGAAAATCGGTATTTTTCAGGATTTGGTCGATCGTGTTGCCGGGGAAATGAACCTGAGCAAAACGCAATTGCGATCCGCTTTACGTCTCTACACTTCGAGCTGGCGTTACCTTTACGGTGTTAAACCCGGCGCAACGCGTGTCGATCTTGACGGCAACCCATGCGGTGAGCTGGACGAGCAACATGTAGAGCATGCTCGCAAGCAGCTTGAAGAAGCGAAAGCGCGTGTTCAGGCACAGCGTGCTGAACAGCAAGCGAAAAAACGCGAAGCTGCCGCAGCTGCTGGTGAGAAAGAAGACGCACCGCGTCGCGAACGCAAGCCACGTCCGACCACGCCACGCCGCAAAGAAGGCGCTGAACGTAAACCTCGTGCGCAAAAGCCGGTAGAGAAAGCGCCAAAAACAGCAAAAGCACCTCGCGAAGAACAGCACACCCCAGTTTCTGACATTTCAGCTCTGACTGTCGGACAAGCCCTGAAGGTGAAAGCGGGTCAAAACGCGATGGATGCCACCGTATTAGAAATCACCAAAGACGGCGTCCGCGTCCAGCTGAATTCGGGTATGTCTTTGATTGTGCGCGCAGAACACCTGGTGTTCTGAAACGGAGGCCGGGCCAGGCATGAACATGTTTTTTAGGCTTACCGCGTTAGCTGGCCTGCTTGCAATAGCAGGCCAGACCTTCGCTGTAGAAGATATCACGCGTGCTGATCAAATTCCGGTATTAAAGGAAGAGACGCAGCATGCGACGGTAAGTGAGCGCGTAACGTCGCGTTTCACCCGTTCTCATTATCGCCAGTTTGACCTCGATCAGGCATTTTCGGCCAAAATCTTTGACCGCTACCTGAATCTGCTCGATTACAGCCACAACGTGCTGTTGGCAAGCGATGTTGAACAGTTCGCGAAAAAGAAAACCGAGTTAGGCGATGAACTGCGTTCAGGCAAACTCGACGTTTTCTACGATCTCTACAATCTGGCACAAAAGCGTCGTTTTGAACGTTACCAGTACGCTTTGTCGGTACTGGAAAAGCCGATGGATTTCACCGGCAACGACACTTATAACCTTGACCGCAGCAAAGCGCCCTGGCCGAAAAACGAGGCTGAGTTGAACGCGCTGTGGGACAGTAAAGTCAAATTCGACGAGTTAAGCCTGAAGCTGGCAGGAAAAACGGATAAAGAAATTCGTGAAACCCTGACTCGCCGCTACAAATTTGCCATTCGTCGTCTGGCGCAAACCAACAGCGAAGATGTTTTCTCGCTGGCAATGACGGCGTTTGCGCGTGAAATCGACCCGCATACCAACTATCTTTCCCCGCGTAATACCGAACAGTTCAACACTGAAATGAGTTTGTCGCTGGAAGGTATTGGCGCAGTGCTGCAAATGGATGATGACTACACCGTTATCAATTCGATGGTGGCAGGTGGTCCGGCAGCGAAGAGTAAAGCTATCAGCGTTGGTGACAAAATTGTCGGTGTTGGTCAAACAGGCAAGCCGATGGTTGACGTGATTGGCTGGCGTCTTGATGATGTGGTTGCCTTAATTAAAGGGCCGAAGGGCAGTAAAGTTCGTCTGGAAATTTTACCTGCTGGTAAAGGGACCAAGACCCGCACTGTAACATTGACCCGTGAACGTATTCGTCTCGAAGACCGCGCGGTTAAAATGTCGGTGAAGACCGTCGGTAAAGAGAAAGTCGGCGTACTAGATATTCCGGGCTTCTATGTGGGTTTGACAGACGATGTCAAAGTACAACTGCAGAAACTGGAAAAACAGAATGTCAGCAGTGTGATCATCGACCTGCGTAGCAATGGCGGTGGGGCGTTGACCGAAGCGGTATCGCTCTCAGGTCTGTTTATTCCTGCGGGTCCTATTGTTCAGGTCCGTGATAACAACGGTAAAGTTCGTGAAGACAGCGATACCGACGGACAGGTTTTCTATAAAGGCCCGCTGGTGGTACTGGTTGACCGCTTCAGTGCTTCGGCTTCAGAAATCTTTGCCGCGGCAATGCAGGACTACGGTCGTGCGCTGGTTGTGGGTGAACCGACGTTTGGTAAAGGCACCGTTCAGCAATACCGTTCATTGAACCGTATTTACGATCAGATGTTACGTCCTGAATGGCCAGCACTGGGTTCTGTGCAGTACACGATCCAGAAATTCTATCGCGTTAACGGCGGCAGTACGCAACGTAAAGGCGTAACGCCAGACATCATCATGCCGACGGGTAATGAAGAAACGGAAACGGGTGAGAAATTCGAAGATAACGCGCTGCCGTGGGATAGCATTGATGCCGCGACTTATGTGAAATCAGGAGATTTAACGGCCTTTGAACCGGAGCTACTGAAGGAACATAATGCGCGTATCGCGAAAGATCCTGAGTTCCAGAACATCATGAAGGATATCGCGCGCTTCAACGCTATGAAGGACAAGCGCAATATCGTTTCTCTGAATTACGCTGTGCGTGAGAAAGAGAATAATGAAGATGATGCGACGCGTCTGGCGCGTTTGAACGAACGCTTTAAACGCGAAGGTAAACCGGAGTTGAAGAAACTGGATGATCTACCGAAAGATTACCAGGAGCCGGATCCTTATCTGGATGAGACGGTGAATATCGCACTCGATCTGGCGAAGCTTGAAAAAGCCAGACCCGCGGAACAACCCGCACCCGTCAAGTAATATCAATCAGGCACAAGAAATTGTGCCTGATTTTTTAACAGCGGCAAGATGCCGTAAATCAGATGCTACAAAATGTAAAGTTGTGTCTTTCTGGTGACTTACGCACTATCCAGACTTGAAAATAGTCGCGTAACCCATACGATGTGGGTATCGCATATTGCGTTTTGTTAAACTGAGGTAAAAAGAAAATTATGATGCGAATCGCGCTCTTCCTGCTAACGAACCTGGCCGTAATGGTCGTTTTCGGGCTGGTACTGAGCCTGACAGGGATACAGTCGAGCAGCGTTCAGGGGCTGATGATCATGGCCTTGCTGTTCGGTTTTGGTGGTTCCTTCGTTTCGCTTCTGATGTCCAAATGGATGGCATTACGATCTGTTGGCGGGGAAGTGATCGAGCAACCGCGTAACGAAAGGGAACGTTGGCTGGTCAATACTGTAGCAACCCAGGCTCGTCAGGCGGGGATCGCTATGCCGCAAGTGGCTATCTACCATGCGCCGGACATCAACGCTTTTGCAACCGGTGCGCGCCGTGATGCCTCTCTGGTTGCTGTCAGCACCGGTTTGCTGCAGAACATGAGCCCGGATGAAGCCGAGGCGGTAATTGCTCACGAAATCAGCCACATCGCCAATGGTGATATGGTCACCATGACGCTGATTCAGGGCGTGGTGAACACCTTCGTTATCTTTATTTCCCGTATTCTGGCGCAGCTTGCCGCGGGTTTTATGGGCGGAAATCGTGATGAAGGTGAAGAGAGCAACGGCAACCCACTGATCTACTTTGCGGTTGCAACGGTTCTGGAACTGGTGTTTGGTATTCTGGCGAGCATTATCACCATGTGGTTCTCGCGTCATCGTGAATTCCATGCTGATGCCGGTTCGGCAAAACTGGTTGGTCGCGAGAAAATGATTGCCGCGCTGCAGCGCCTGAAAACCAGCTATGAACCGCAAGAAGCAACCAGCATGATGGCTTTCTGCATTAACGGTAAGTCGAAATCGCTCAGTGAGTTGTTTATGACTCACCCGCCGCTGGATAAACGTATTGAAGCTCTGCGTACGGGTGAATACCTGAAGTAATATGAAGTAAATACTAAAAAGCGCGTCCTGCTCGACGCGCTTTTTTTATGCCCTGGATCTTGGCTGAGTGATACGTAACCCACTGATACAGGCAGCAATCACTGCCAGAATAGCCGCAGCCATCAGCGAGACGTGTGTACCATTATCTCCAAACTGATTTAGCATCAGCGCCACCAGCGCCGCGCCGCTACTCTGACCCAGTAGACGAGCCGTTCCTAACATGCCACTGGCTCCACCGCTACGTTCGCGAGGAGCGGAGGTAATAATGGTGTGGTTATTGGGTGACTGGAACAATCCAAATCCAGCGCCACATAAGATCATCGGCCAGATAATATTGATATCCGCAGGTGACGCGGGCAGCAGAACCAGGAAAAAAAGCCCCGCAGCCATGATGAATAATCCTAAAGCACCCAGCAATCCTGCATGTACGCGTTCAATCAAATAGCCTGCCAACGGAGCCATCACCATCGTTGCTAACGGCCACGGTGTCAGAAGTAAACCTGTTTCGACTTCACTACGCCCGAGCACGGTTTGCAGGTAAAAGGGCAGGGAAACCATTGCCAGCATTTGTGCGCAGAAAGAGCAAACAGATGTGCATATAGAAAGTGAAAACAGCGGGATACGCAGTAAATCCACCGGTAGCAGCGGTACGGGAAGAGAAAGCTGGCGGCGAATAAAGAAAATACCAACGACAACCATTACCACCAGTTCCTCAGCAATTAACGTCAGCGATTGCCCCTGAGCGAAACCACTCAACGCAGTGATAAGCAGGCCGAAGGTTAACGCGTTCATCACGGCGCTGGGCAGGTCGAAACGGGGTTTACTGGCGCGAGAACCATTGGGTGGCAGAAAACGCATCGCCAGAAGCAGGGCGATAATACCCAACGGTACGTTGATTAAAAATAACCATTTCCAGGATGCGATGGAGAGGATTGCTGCAGCAATTGTCGGCCCGGCAGCAGAAGAGACGGCAACAATAAACGAGTTTATGCCCATCCCTCTACCCAGAAAACGTTGTGGATAGATCAGGCGGATAAGTGCGGTATTAACGCTCATCAACGCTGCACCGCCGAAACCTTGTATGACACGCGCAAGGGTGAGCATTTGCAGCGAATCAGAAAGGGCGCAGAACAGTGAAGACAACAGAAAAACGACCAGACCGCATTTATAAATACGTCGATAGCCAAACATATCGCCCAGAAACGAAAACGAGAGCAGGGAGATGACAATGGCGATTTGATAGGCGTTCACTACCCAGATGGAACTGGCCGGCGTGGCATGAAGGTCCGTGGCGATTGTTGGCAAGGCGACGTTGGCGATTGCGCCGTCAAGGACAGCCATCGAAATACCAATCACAATGGTTAATATCGCACCGTATCGCTGGGGCAACGGCAGGCCGTCGGCCTGAACTTTTGGCATAGAAATTTTATATCTTTGGTGAATAATCAACAGGGGTATGATTCTAGCACTGATATTCACGGTGGATGTCGCAGAATTGTAACTAACCGGCAAAAGATGGATTGCGACCACCATGGTGCGAAATTATAATAAAAAACAGTTCTGATTTTTATAAAACACTCGCAATGAGGTGATAAATGGCTAACGCAGATCTGGATAAACAGCCTGATTCTGTATCTTCCGTGCTAAAAGTTTTTGGCATTTTGCAGGCGCTGGGTGAAGAGCGCGAAATAGGGATAACCGAGCTGTCGCAGCGCGTCATGATGTCAAAAAGCACCGTTTATCGCTTTTTACAGACCATGAAAACCTTAGGTTATGTGGCGCAGGAAGGGGAGTCGGAGAAATATTCCCTGACCCTGAAATTGTTTGAGCTGGGCGCTCGCGCGTTACAAAACGTCGATTTAATTCGTAGCGCAGATATCCAGATGCGTGAGATCTCCCGCCTGACCAAAGAAACTATCCACCTCGGCGCACTGGACGAAGACAGTATTGTTTACATTCACAAAATTGACTCTATGTACAATTTGCGCATGTATTCACGGATTGGGCGTCGTAATCCGCTGTACAGCACCGCGATTGGTAAGGTGCTGCTGGCATGGCGCGATCGCGATGAAGTGAAGCAAATTCTTGAGGGCGTGGAGTATAAACGCAGTACCGAGCGGACCATCACCAGTACAGAAGCGTTATTACCGGTTCTGGACCAGGTGCGCGAGCAGGGGTATGGCGAAGATAACGAAGAGCAGGAAGAAGGACTGCGATGCATTGCGGTTCCGGTATTTGATCGCTTTGGCGTGGTCATTGCCGGTTTGAGCATCTCCTTCCCGACGTTGCGTTTCTCTGAAGAGCGTTTACAGGAATATGTCGCAATGTTGCATACCGCAGCGCGCAAAATTTCTGCACAAATGGGTTATCACGACTATCCGTTCTGATGAGAGTAAGAACCTGTCGGAATATCAAACAGACAGGTTCTTTATTTAGCATGAGAAAAATAAAGTTGAAGGTGGCGTTATATTAAACGCGCTTGCTATAAGAGTATTTTACTCATGAGTGAGAATCTGGTTATTTATTACACTTAACCATTATCGACCACGATATTGCTTTTGCGTAACAGCGGGCAATCTGTTATCCCCAAAAAACCACTTTTAGTGTGCAAGTATTGTACCGTGCTGGTGCCTCTGGCAGTCAGATAGGTACATTGCAAACCTAATCCTGCGGCATTCTCTTTGCTTCCAATCAAAACGCCATATCCGCTGAGTAATAATCCTATCCATACCAGTGCTATCAGCATAACTGTGCGAATGATGAATCGCATTACAACCTCTTCTCTTTTTATGTTCGCTTAATCGTAGCGGCAATATGCGCTGAAGCAAGCGACTCATTCCGAAAAAGCACGAATATCGACATAGTTAGGCGCTGTTTAACTAACGCATGCTAGTTTAATGACATAAGGTAGGTGAAACGGAGATTGGAGTGAAAAAGTTTCGATGGGTCGTTCTGGTTGTCGTGGTGTTGGCTTGCTTGCTGCTTTGGGCGCAGGTATTCAACATGATGTGCGATCAGGATGTACAATTTTTCAGCGGAATTTGTGCCATTAACCAGTTTATCCCGTGGTGATATCATTTTTTCAGCACTAGATTTTCTTCCTCTCCAGCAGTGGTAGAATAGCGCCTCTACTCAGAGGTGGTGAAATGAACGAAGTTGTAAATTCAGGCGTGATGAACATTGCGTCTTTGGTTGTATCGGTGGTGGTTTTTCTTATCGGGCTCATCTTGTGGTTTTTTATTAATCGTGCCAGTTCTCGGACTAACGAACAGATTGAACTGCTTGAGGCGTTGCTGGATCAGCAAAAACGTCAAAATGCACTGTTACGTCGTTTGTGCGAAGCAAACGAACCAGAGAAAGCAGATAAAAAGACCATTGAGAGTCAAAAATCGGTTGAAGACGAAGATATTATTCGCCTGGTCGCCGAACGATAATCCTTCCTCAATCTTGAGTAACCCCGTCGTTGAAGGGTTACTCAATTCATCCTGATTATACGCACTGTCATGGTGCAACTGCTTCAAATTAAAACTCTGGTCTGACTTCAAATAATTATCATATTATTTATTTGCGTAACGGGATATCAGAAAAAGATATTTTCCTCATTAATTTATTAGGATGTTTACATCGGATTTGTGATTAAGCGTGGTATTATTTATTAGCGAAACGTTTCTCTCTTGATTTTTTGCTCATTCATCAATTTTTCTTATTTTAAATTTTCAATCCCTTTGGGGATTGACTTCTCTTTAGGGTAATTGATAGCCGTTAACTGACTGTTTTATGAGAAAAAGTGATATAACTTTTTATTCATTGCATAGCAGAAAATGTGATATTGCACGCACTATGTAATAACTTCTCCCACTGGCCTGGAACAACTGAACTTATTGAACTATGTTAGAAACTACGCCAGTTTAAGTATCTGCCTGAACTGGCAAGGTTAAGCACAATGATATATCGGCGCGTATTCCGTTGCATAAGTGTGCAAAAAAAGTGGAAGACGTATCGAGATTTGTGCGTCTGATCGAGACATGTTTAAAAATGGCTTGCCATAATTAACGTTGTATGTGATAACAGATTTCGGGTTAAACGAGGTACAGTTCTGTTTATGTGTGGCATTTTCAGTAAAGAAGTCCTGAGTAAACACGTTGACGTTGAATACCGCTTCTCTGCCGAGCCTTATATTGGTGCCTCATGCAGTAATGTGTCAGTTTTATCTATGTTATGCCTGCGGGCGAAGAAAACAATCTAAGGAATTTTTCAAATGGCAAAGATTAAAGGTCAGGTTAAGTGGTTCAACGAGTCTAAAGGTTTTGGCTTCATTACTCCTGCTGATGGCAGCAAAGACGTGTTCGTACACTTCTCCGCTATCCAGGGTAATGGCTTCAAAACTCTGGCTGAAGGTCAGAACGTTGAGTTCGAAATTCAGGACGGCCAGAAAGGTCCGGCAGCAGTTAACGTAACAGCTATCTGATCGAATCCACTGATCTGAAGTGTGAATACGCTTCAATCTCGCTATAAAGCCTCGTCGAATGCGAGGCTTTTTACTATGCTTTATCTTCGCTCCTGGCGTTCGGATATTTGCCCGCCGCGTGATTCGCGTTACACTTGCGGCCTTTAGTATCCTGCCGGAGTTGTCATGTCGTTTTCCTGTCCACTTTGCCATCAGCCTCTTACGCGTGAAAAAAACAGCTATATCTGTCCCCAACGACATCAGTTTGATATGGCGAAAGAAGGGTATGTCAATCTGCTGCCCGTTCAGCATAAACGGTCTCGTGATCCGGGCGACAGCGCGGAAATGATGCAAGCACGCCGCGCATTCTTAGATGCCGGACATTATCAGCCGCTGCGTGATGCAATTGTCGCCCAACTGCGGGAACGGCTTAATGAAAAGGCCACGGCGGTGCTGGATATTGGCTGTGGTGAAGGGTATTACACACACGCATTTGCCGATGCGTTGCCCGAAATCACCACGTTTGGTCTGGATGTTTCGAAGGTAGCGATAAAAGCGGCGGCGAAACGCTATCCGCAGGTCACTCTTTGTGTCGCTTCCAGCCACCGTTTGCCGTTTTCCGATACCAGTATGGACGCCATAATACGTATTTACGCGCCGTGTAAAGCAGAAGAATTAGCACGAGTAGTGAAGCCCGGCGGCTGGGTCATTACTGCCACGCCGGGACCGCGACATTTGATGGAGCTGAAGGGGCTGATTTACAATGAAGTACATCTTCATGCACCTCATGCAGAACAACTGGAAGGTTTTACATTACAGCAGAGTGATGAGTTGTGTTATCCGATGCGTCTTCGCGGTCATGAAGCCGTCGCATTATTGCAGATGACGCCGTTTGCCTGGCGTGCGAAGCCAGAAGTCTGGCAAACACTGGCAGCAAAAGAAGTGTTCGACTGCCAGACGGACTTTAATATTCACCTCTGGCAGCGTTCTTATTAACCGTGGAAGTGCGTCCAGAGGATCTGGACGCCGATGCCGATCAGCACCAGCCCGCCGAGAATTTCCGCTTTTTTCCCAATAATTGAGCCGATAAAGCGACCAACCATCATCCCTAATGTCGACATAATCAAGGTTGCACAACCAATGGCCAATGCGGTCGCGATAATGTTGACCTGAAGGAAAGCAAGACCAACACCCACAGCCATGGCATCCAGGCTGGTGGCAATCGCGGTGGTTACCAGTAGCCAGAAACCGTGCCGACGGCGCGGCTCTTCATCTTCATCATCTGCGCCACGAAAACCCTCAATAATCATTCGCCCGCCGAGGAATATCAGCAGCACAAACGCAATCCAGTGATTCCATTCAAGGACAAACCGGCTGGCTAACATGCCCATTCCCCAGCCGATCAGCGGCGTCAGGGTTTCGACGGCACCAAAAATAAGGCCGGTTCGCAATGCTTCAGAAAATTTCGGTTTATGGAGGGTGGCACCTTTACCGATTGATGCAGCAAATGCATCCATCGACATACCAAACGCAAGAAGAACAGTAGCAGTGATATTCATGACAACGTCCTGACCGGGGTATCCATAAAACACATCATCGCCCCCAGCAAACATGCATACATGAACAACAAGCCGCGATGGGTTTTCGCGTTCATGCAGGCATAGCGATTGATGTGCATATGGTCTCGCCTGACTGAAAGTCTTCAGTCCGTACGTGCCACGTTTTGCAACGAGTATGTTGACACGTACATTTCCGGAATCTGGAAATCGGCTACTCCCCAAATGAGGGCGCAACCTTAACATATTTTGAGAATATAAAACAACTGTTGGAATATATTATTTCATTGCTTTATTGATAACGATTTTCATTTAGATTTATATATCAATGAAACGTTAAAATAAATAACAAATAAGGGAAGAGATAATATAGCCTAAGCTATGTCTGATTATTAAAAATACACTAAACATAGCTTTGGCTAAATTAATAACTCATTGAGTTGAAACGAGAAGTTTATAAATTCTTTCCAGATCGTCGATATTTCGAACGCGGATTAACAGCCGACGCTGTTCTAATTGCATCACCAACACGCCATCTTCCGACAAGTTCATCGCTTTGATTCGGCTATATTCAATCCAGACATTGGCGAAGAAAAAACCTTTTTGTTTAAAGATGATCTTCGGAACGCGGATCCAGAATATATAAAAACCCATCAGAGCCAGTGCGCTTAATAACCATGTCGTTATTAACGCACCATGATTCGTGACGTTGTTATAGATAAGAATGACAATCAATCCGACGAAGATAACGCTATCGATGCGACCACGCCGGAGCAAAGGAATTGCCAGCAGGGTGGGGCCGTTACGGCGGGGCATGATGAACTGATCGTAGATCGCGAAGGCCAGGAGTGCGGCGATGAAAAGAATCAGTACCAGGTCCGTGATTGTCATTAATCCTCCAGATAAAAAAACGGGGCCAAAAGGCCCCGGTAGTGTACAACAGTCTTACAGTCCCAGCAGGCCGCAAGCGTAACCAGCGATACCGATGACGAAGAAGCCAACGATGATCCACAGCGGGTTAACTTTTTTGCGCAGTAGCCACATACAAGCAAAGGTCAGCAGCAGTGGTACCAGGCCTGGCATTAACTGGTCCAGAATAGTCTGGACAGTAGTAACGTGTTCTTTGCCCGTCTGGTCAGTAATGCGAGAGACAACCAGCGGGATGTTGACATGTGTCCACTTGTTAACCAATGCCCCCATGACAAACAGGCCGAGGATAGACGCCCCTTCCGTCAGTTTTTGCAGGAAGCCACCACCCATATCTTTAACGATATCGATACCTTTGGAGTAACCATACGCTACGCCGTAGTAACGGGTTGCCAGACGCACCAGGTTAAACAGGATGAAGAACAGCAGCGGACCTAACAGGCTGCCGCTCATCGCGATACCGGCACCCAGTGCTGCAAATACCGGACGTACGGTTCCCCAGAAGATCGGGTCGCCTACACCAGCCAGCGGCCCCATCAAACCGACTTTGATACCGTTGATAGCACCGTCGTCGATCTCTGCGCCATTAGCACGCTGTTCTTCCAGCGCCAGGGTTACGCCGAGAATCGGCGCAGCCACGAACGGCTGGGTGTTAAAGAACTCCAGGTGACGGCGAATAGCTTGTTTACGAGCTTCGTTGTTCTCAGGGTAGAGGCGACGAATTGCCGGTACCATAGAGAAGCAGAAACCCAGTGCCTGCATACGTTCGAAGTTCCATGAACCCTGGAAGAGGTTAGAACGCAGGAAGACGCCACGAATATCACTTTGAGTGAGTTTTTTCTCGGTGGTAGTTTGAGTTGTATCAACCATTTCGCTCACCTGTTAGTCCAGTTCGTTATCGAGATCGTTGTTACCAGCTGCCTGAGCAGGCGCACCGGCTACGCGGTTGTATTTCGGGCTAAGTTGGATGTAGAGCACTGCCATAACAGTACCAATCACACCCAGAGCAACCAGGTTAAAGTTGGTGAATGCTGCGGTTACGAAGCCGAGGTAGAAGAACGGCATCAGGTAGCCAGCACGCATCATGTTGATAACCATCGCATAACCAACCACCACGATCATGCCACCGGCGATATTCAGACCATTGGTCACCACTTCCGGAATCGCATTCAGCATGTTCTGTACTTCGCTGGTACCTACAGACAGCGCAACGATGACGGCCGGAATAGCCACACGCATTGCTTGCAGGAACAGAGAAGAAACGTGGATCCAGGAAATCGCTGTCAGGTTGCCGTTATCAGCAGCCTTATCCGCAGCGTGCTGGAAAGCAACGGTAATAGTACGAACGATGATGGTCAGTACCTGGCCCGCAGCGGCCAGAGGGATTGCCAGTGCAATACCTGCACCAATGCTCTGATGACCTGCGATAACCAGAATGGTAGAAATGATAGATGCCAGAGCGGCGTCAGGCGCAACTGCAGCACCGATGTTCATCCAGCCCAGCGCGATCATTTCCAGCGTACCACCGATAATAATACCGGTTTTCATATCCCCAAGAACGATACCCACCAGGGTACACGCGATTAGCGGACGGTGAAACTGAAATTCATCGAGGATTGATCCCATACCTGCGATACAGGCTACGATAAATACCAGCACAATTTGAAGAGTGGTAATCTCCATTGTACTTCTCCTGTTTACGTAAGACTTAAGTGTGAAAACTGAGTGATAATCAACACAATACGTTACTTATCGATTTTGCTGATCAGATCCATCATTTTCAGTTTCGGATCGGTGGAAACCTTACGGACTTCCAGCTCAATACCGCGCGCATTCAGTTTCTTGAACGCCTCGATATCTTTCTCATCAACCGAAACCGCGTTATTCACCTGGGTTTTACCCTGACGGAATGCCATACCACCGACGTTAACAGAGGTGATTTTTACGCCGCCTTCAACGAGACGCTCTACATCTGTTGGGTTGGTAAATAACAGCATTACACGTTCGCCAGCATATTTCGGGTTGTTGTAGACGCGAATCATTTTGGCAACATCAACTACGTGTGCTGTTACGCCCGGAGGTGCAACCTGGGTGAGCAGTGTCTTACGAACGGTATCCGCAGCCACTTCATCACTAACAACAATAATACGGGAGACATTGGTTTCTTTGGTCCAGCGGGTGGCGACCTGACCGTGAATCAGACGGTCGTCGATACGCGCAAGGCCAATAACCATGTAGTCGTTTGGCCCCATTGGTTTTGCCGGAGTTGGAGCCGCTTTTGGTGCTGCGGCAGCGGGTGCTGGCGCGGCTTTTTCAACCGGTTTGGCTTTCAGTGCTTTCACGCCTTCACGGCCTGTTTCTACTGCCAGCGCAACCAGTTCATCAAAGCTTGGGTCATCATCACGGGCCATTAACGTTTCCACGAGCATTGGAATGTTAACGCCTGCAATGACTTCATAATGCTCTTTGTCGACGACAATGCGGCTGGCAGCATTGAACGGGCTGCCTCCCCATGTATCAACGAGAAACAGCACGCCTTTAGTGGTGTCGAGTTTTGCCAACTGAGCGTTGTACTTTTCAATCAGCGTTTCGGCATTTTCACCTGGAACGAAATCGATCCAGCCGACGTTTTCCTGCTCGCCTAACAGCATTTCTGCCGTTTTAAGCAACTGCTCTGCAGCCCAACCATGTGTGCCTATAACAATAGCAATGGTCACTTGCTACCTCCTTTATTATCGTTAACACCTCAACGTGCCAGATGTATTTTTGAATCGTCGTCCACAATCGAATCGATTCAGATAAGGGCTACAACCAAAAACCCCTGCGTTTCGCGATTTATTTTAGATATCGAAAAAATTATTTTATGTGATGAAGATCCGTAATTTAACTTTCGATTAGCAGAAATTTCGAAAGGTAAAATATCCTTGTCACATTCGTTTGCAAAGGAAGGTAAATCTTTGCCAAATCAGAGGCGTCTCTGATATGTTTAACTCCCGTTTAACAATCATGGAGTATAGGGCAGTAGCCCGCAGTATGGATCGTCACCGACGTCATTTCAGCATCAGGCCTTTTAACGCCTGCCTTTCTGGCACTCTATGCCGCACCTTTCGTTTGCATTTTGTCGTTACGCCTGCATTATTTCTGGCGTCGAATAGCTATTCCTTAA
The DNA here is from genome assembly GCF_036662595.1 of Escherichia sp. Lx600-2. NCBI lineage: Bacteria > Pseudomonadati > Pseudomonadota > Gammaproteobacteria > Enterobacterales > Enterobacteriaceae > Escherichia > Escherichia sp. Lx600-2. The sequence continues at coordinate 84,906 of NZ_JAYQWM010000007.1, forward strand.
GCAGGAGCTTGTCATGGAATTCTTAATGGACCCCTCAATTTGGGCGGGGCTACTCACGCTTGTTGTTCTCGAAATTGTGCTGGGTATCGATAACCTGGTCTTCATCGCCATTCTTGCTGACAAACTGCCGCCAAAACAACGCGATAAAGCGCGTTTGCTGGGGTTATCACTGGCGCTGATTATGCGTCTGGGGCTGCTGTCGCTGATTTCATGGATGGTCACGCTGACCAAACCGCTATTTACCGTCATGGATTTCTCCTTCTCCGGACGCGACCTGATTATGTTGTTCGGGGGGATATTCTTGCTGTTCAAAGCAACAACCGAACTGCATGAACGGCTGGAAAACCGCGATCATGATTCCGGCCACGGTAAAGGCTACGCCAGTTTCTGGGTGGTCGTCACACAGATTGTCATCCTTGACGCCGTCTTCTCGTTGGATGCGGTAATTACTGCAGTAGGGATGGTTAACCATCTGCCGGTGATGATGGCGGCGGTAGTGATTGCGATGGCGGTTATGTTGCTGGCATCCAAACCGCTGACGCGATTCGTTAACCAGCACCCCACGGTGGTGGTGCTCTGTCTGAGCTTCCTGTTAATGATTGGTCTGAGTCTGGTGGCAGAAGGTTTCGGTTTCCACATTCCGAAAGGTTACCTGTATGCCGCGATTGGCTTCTCGATCATCATCGAAGTGTTTAACCAGATTGCGCGTCGCAACTTTATTCGTCACCAGTCGACTTTGCCGCTGCGAGCCCGTACTGCCGATGCCATCCTGCGTTTGATGGGCGGGAAACGTCAGGCCAATGTTCAGCACGATGCCGATAACCCGATGCCGATGCCGATCCCGGAAGGTGCATTTGCCGAAGAAGAACGTTACATGATTAACGGCGTACTGACGCTGGCGTCGCGTTCTCTGCGCGGGATCATGACGCCGCGCGGTGAAATAAGCTGGGTTGACGCTAATCTCGGGGTCGATGAAATCCGCGAGCAGCTGCTCTCCTCACCGCACAGCCTGTTCCCGGTATGTCGCGGTGAACTGGATGAAATCATCGGAATCGTACGTGCTAAAGAACTGCTGGTGGCGCTGGAAGAGGGCGTTGATGTGGCGGCGATTGCTTCGGCGTCTCCGGCGATTATCGTCCCTGAAACCCTCGATCCGATCAACCTGCTGGGCGTGCTGCGTCGTGCTCGCGGGAGCTTTGTTATCGTGACCAACGAGTTTGGTGTGGTACAAGGCTTGGTCACGCCGCTGGATGTGCTGGAAGCCATTGCGGGTGAATTCCCGGACGCTGACGAAACGCCGGAAATCATTACTGATGGTGACGGCTGGCTGGTAAAAGGCGGTACAGATTTGCATGCCTTGCAGCAGGCGCTTGATGTTGAGCACCTTGCCGATGACGATGATATCGCGACGGTCGCGGGCCTCGTGATCTCGGCAAATGGTCACATTCCCCGTGTGGGGGATGTGATTGATGTAGGGCCACTGCATATCACCATCATTGAAGCCAATGATTATCGTGTTGATCTGGTTCGCATTGTTAAAGAGCAACCGACGCACGATGAAGATGAGTAAGCGTTAACGTAACGGCATAATGGGCGTGATATGTCCATTATGCCGGGCGGGCGGCGGTTGGCTGCCCGCCAGCCATTTGGGAAAATCACGTAGCAGCATCGGCTGTGCGTACAAATACCCTTGCAAAATATGCACGCCATGACGGCGCAAATACTTCGCCTGTTCTTGCGTTTCCACGCCCTCCGCCACCAGTTCAATATTCAGTCTTTGCCCCAGCGCGATGATGATATCGGTCACCGTCGAGTTAACCGCGTCAGAACCTATAGCTGCGGTAAATGACTTATCAATTTTCAGCACGTCAGGACGTAATGTTTCAAGCCAGGAAAATGAACTGTTGCCGGTGCCGAAGTCATCAATCGCCAGTTTGACGTTTTTACGATGTAGCTCGCGGGCAATCCGATAATCAACATCCAGTAAGGCATCGCGTTCGGTGATTTCGAGGATCAGTTGCTGAATCGGGTGAGCGCTAAACCAGTACTGATTGAGATCTTTTATCAGCACACCACGGCGAAAATGGCTGGGTGCGACGTTAATGCCAACATGAAACTGACTACTCATCGGGAAAACATGGCGCTGACGAATGGTTTCTGCCATCACATAGCGGGTCAGTGGCACAATTAAATGATGTTCTTCCGCGATAGGAATAAACACATCCGGTGAAATCCAGCCCTGACGCGGATTGTTCCAGCGCAGCAAAATCTCTACACCAATACATTGCTGGCTGCGCGCATTAAGCAAAGGCTGACAGAACAATTCGAACTCATGTTGCGCCAGGCCCAGATTGATTTCGCGGGAAAAGCTCATCCGGTAAGCGGTCGCCAGCCAGGCGATGTAGCCCACCAGTAAACTTAGCAGCACCGCCAGCGGTAATTGTGTTGGAAGATAGTGCCATGCCAGCGCCGTAGCCCCCGGACCATTAACGTTAATGGTAAAAGGAAAGCGTTGCGAAGAAACCTTATAGTTTTCATTGTCTTCAGGTTGCGGAAGGGAATCTACCAGCCCATTACCATAGAGCAAATGCCGTTTGTCCACCGTCAGGCTGGCGCTACTGATTTGCGGCAGTTGTGGCTCAAGGAGCATTGCCGTCAGTAAGTCGATGTTAATCATCTCCATGACCCCTGCATTGCTACTGCTCGCTGCAGGCGTCCATTGAATCAAAACCGGACTGCCTTTAATCAGGACACGGTCGGTCGTCAGGCGTAAAAGTGGTTGCGGTGCAGGAAGTTCAGCCAGAATGTCCACGACGGGCACATTGCGATAACCAAAAATGCTGGAGCAATAAAGTGTGCCGTCTTGCACCAGGCCAATGGATCGCACAGTTTGGAGTTTTGCCGCCTGTTTACGTAATGGCAAATGGGCGACAGAGCAGGGCAGACCAATCAGCGGAAGCAAGACTTCGCTACCTGCCTGTAGGGGAAGCAGTACTTTATCTAATTCCTCTACAGCGTGATTGGCGAATTGTACTACCCGTTGTTGATTTAAGTTACGCTGTGAAATAAATCGCACGCTCAGGGTCGAAGCGAGCGTAACGAGTGCGCAAATCGTACAAACAATCATTCGATTACGGCGATAGGTTTTAATGATCCGTTGTGCTTTTTGCATGCGGGCCACCCTGTAAGCGTATGGCGACAAACGCCTGACGCAACAGTGGAAGTGTAGTGGGGAATATTACAGCAGACGAGAAAGCGGGGATAAATTCGCCCATCCGTTGCAGATGGGCGAGTAAGAAGTATTAGTCACACTGGACTTTGATTGCCAGACCACCGCGTGAGGTTTCGCGGTATTTAGCGTTCATGTCCTTACCGGTTTCGTACATCGTTTCGATGACCTTATCCAGCGAGACGCGCGGTGCACTGGTGCGGCGCAGAGCCATCCGTGCGGCGTTAATCGCCTTCACAGAGGCAATGGCATTACGCTCAATGCACGGCACCTGAACCTGCCCTGCAACCGGGTCGCAGGTTAAACCAAGGTTGTGTTCCATGCCAATTTCCGCCGCCACGCAAACCTGTTCCGGGCTACCGCCCAGCAGTTCTGCAAGACCCGCAGCAGCCATTGAACAGGCAACACCCACTTCGCCCTGGCAACCAACTTCCGCACCGGAAATAGAGGCGTTCATTTTATACAGTGCACCAATCGCGCCCGCCGCCATAAAGTAACGGGTATAGATGTCCGGGCTGACCGATTCAATAAAGTGGTCATAGTAAGCCAGCACTGCCGGAACGATACCGCAGGCACCGTTGGTTGGCGCAGTTACCACACGACCACCGGCGGCGTTTTCTTCGTTAACTGCCAGCGCAAACATGTTTACCCAGTCAATGACATTCATCGGATCGTTAGACAGTTTATCGCTGGAAACCAGCATCCGGCGCAGGGCAGACGCACGACGCGGCACGCGCAGCGGGCCTGGCAGTACACCTTCGGTGTTCATCCCGCGATCGATACATGCCTGCATGGTTTGCCAGACATGCGCGAAATACTCGTCGATCTCTTTCTTGCTGTGCAGCGCCAGTTCGTTCTGCATAGCGAGACCAGACAGCGAATAGCCGGTTTCATTACAGTACGCGAGCAGTTCGGTGGCAGATTTGAACGGATACGGCACGCTCACTTCGTTGGCAGCATCCTGACCAAAGTGTTCTTCATCGACGATAAAACCGCCGCCGATGGAATAATAAGTTTTGCTGTAGACGACTTCATCGCCGTTATAGGCGTGGATTTGCATACCGTTTTCATGCAGCGGCAGGTTGCCGTTATGAAAACGCATCCCGTTGTCGCGCGGGAAATCCACTTCATGCCGTCCCTGTGCCAGCAGCAGACGTTCGCGCTCTTCTACGTCGCGAATAAAACCGGGAATACTGTCGATATCCACGGTGGCAGGTTCGTTACCTGCAAGACCCATAATAATGGCGATATCGGTGTGGTGGCCTTTACCCGTCAGCGACAGTGAACCATAAACGTCCACGGCAACGCGAGTAACGCTATCCAGTAAGCCTTTTTCGACCAGATCATCGACGAACTGTTTACCCGCCTTCATAGGCCCTACGGTATGGGAAGATGAGGGACCAATCCCCACCTTAAACATGTCGAATAGACTAATCACGATAATACTCCTGACAAGGTGACTGGACTTCCAGTAACGAACTAATAACAGCGCATAGTGTAAGAGGGAACGCGGCGACTGGCTTAACTATTCACATGAATTAAACTAATCAAAAACCGCGATTTAACTAATATTGCGATGATTGTCTCAAGTAGTGTTTTGTAGATGTAAAGATAAGTATAGTCAGGGTTTCACACCAATTTGCAGCGCCAGCTCACGAATTATGCCTGCGGTCATTCCCCATACAAAATACTGTTCGTACCAGGACAGCCATACCCGATGTGAATCGCCACGGCGGTAGATATCTAAAGGGTGATAACGACCCAGATGTAATGCCTGGGCGAGCGGCATTTCAAACACCGCCGAGACTTCATCTTCACTGGCGCGATACGGCAGATCGGGCGGGATAATGCCGACCACTGGGGTTACCTGATAGCCAGTTACGCTATCGACGGGCGGCAGCACGCCGATAACTTCAACGGCGGAAGGCGGTATAGCAACCTCTTCTTCAGCTTCGCGCAGCGCGGCGGCGATAACTGATGCGTCCGTGTCATCGACTGCACCTCCAGGGAATGCCACTTGTCCAGCGTGTTTACGCAGATGAATTGAACGCTGAGTCAGCAACAACCCCGGTTGCGGTCGACGGACGATGGGGATTAACACGGCAGCCTGACGATGATTTAGGGTTTCCCGGTTAATTTGTGGGCGCAAAAGTTGAAAGCGCGATAAAAAATCATCAAGCGTCAGGCTACGGTATTCCACGTCTTACTTCTCCAGTTGGCGTAATATCTTATTAACTTTATCAAAAGTTTCCTGATATTCCGCTTCTTCCTGGCTATCGGCGACAATTCCACCGCCCGCAGAGCAGTATATTTGTCCGTTAATGGCAGTCAGCGTGCGGATAGTAATGCTGGTATCCATGTTGCCGCAAAAGCTCAAATAGCCAATGCTGCCGCACCAGGCATTACGTCGCTGCGGTTCCAGTTCGTCGATAATTTCCATAGCCCGTACTTTCGGAGCCCCGGTTATTGAGCCACCAGGAAAAGCTGCGCGCAGCAGATCGCTGGCGTGTAACTGTTCTGGTAGTCGCGCCGTTATGGTGCTGACCAGATGATGCACGGCAGGGAAGGGTTCCACCACGAACAGCTCTGGTACTTTTACCGAACCTGCTACGGCAACACGACCGATATCATTACGCATTAAATCGACAATCATCAGATTTTCGGCACGATCTTTCGCTGAGTTCGCCAGTTTTTCTGCTTGTTTGCTATCTTCCCGAGGATCGGGCAGGCGTGGTAGCGTGCCTTTAATCGGGCGGGTCTGGATTTCACTATTATCACAAAGAATAAACCGCTCTGGCGAAAGGCTTAAAATTGCACCCTGTTCAAGACGTAAAAAAGCGCTAAATGGCGCGCGGTTGGCCTGATTAAGCTGAAGGAATGCCTGCCATTCATCGCCAGAATAGGTCGCATGAAAACGCTGGGCGAGATTCACCTGATAGCAATCACCGCTGTGCAGATATTCCTGTACCTGGCGAAATTTTTCGCCGTACTGCTCGCGGGTCATATTGGATTGCCAGTCGGAAGTGAGCGTGAAATCTTCCTGCGGCGAGAATTGCTGGCTTTCCAGCCAGGCCCGACGGGCATTGACATCATTATGACTCAGCAAAGAAACTGTATGACGCTGGTGGTCGACAATGAGCGCCCAATCGTAGATACCCACTGCCATATCCGGCAGAACGATATCTTGTTCCGCAATTTCTGGCAGTGACTCAAAACGGCGGCCCAGATCGTAGCCAAACAACCCCAGTGCGCCGCCCTGAAATGGCAAATCTTCGTTATGCGTTGGGCGAATGTCTGCGCGATCCAGCACCTGCTGGAGCACCTGTAGCGGGTCATCAGTGGTCGTTGTGCGTTTTTCGCTTTCACTAACAACGGTTTCTTTACCTAAAGTGGTTAAAGTGCAAATCGGATCGGCGACCACAATATCAAAGCGGCTATACGGATGATCGGCATAGCCGGAGTGTAAAAGCATCGCCCACGGCAGGTGGCTTAAGCGGGAGAAATAAAATTCAGCGGCGTCCTGACGCCAGGGTAAAGTAATCACAGCGGGAGATAACGTCTTCATCAGTCCTGACTCTACTGGCTATGTGCCGGGTAGCATGAAATAATTAGCGCCAACAATTTAGCAGGAGTTAACAATGTTTGCAGGTTTACCTTCACTCACCCATGAACAGCAGCAAAAAGCTGTCGAGCGGATCCAGGAACTGATGGCACAAGGGATGAGCAGCGGCCAGGCAATCGCGCTGGTGGCAGAAGAGCTGCGTGCCAACCACTCCGGCGAGCGAATCGTGGCGCGTTTTGAGGATGAAGACGAGTAACACACTAATCCGTATCGATTTCGTTATAGAAGCCGATGATTATTTGATTGTGAGAAAAAGGACGCTTTTTATATGTGATTAAAAGCGTCCTGACCCATTTATGCTGATATAAATTTAACTCAGACCAGTGCTTTTAGTTCTTCCTGCATATATGTTGAAAAGTACTCAGGATTTTTAATCACAGAGCGTTCACCTGTCTCCATTTTTTTTGCCCATCCAACCATTTTTTCCGTGAACCCAGGGTTCCAGCCTTCCTGGTCAGCTCGCGCCGTAATATCAGCGGCACTCGCGGGTACTCCCAGTTCTTTTAAATATTTAAAGATTCCCTTCGCCGTGCTTTCATTCATCGAACTTGGTGTTGGCGCTGATACATCCATGGCACCAATGAAATCCAGGGCTTTATCTATTACAGCAGGCATATTCTTATCCTTAAAATTAACCATGTTATCGATAAGGCTATATATGACCTTAATTTGCATCTAATATCAAAGGGATTATAACGATATGGCACGAGTTAACCTGTTGACATTCAGGTGTTTTAAAGGTAGCAGCTCATGGTGTGTTATCCAGTAAGATGGAGAAAATTAACGGTCAGTCCGCACGCTATAACCAGATTGTTCAGCTAAGAAAGAAAACCAGAGTTGCTAATCAAAGGGCGAACACAACGGCATGGTTATGTTTATTTATATAGTTAGTTTTATAGATAAAATTGAAATTATAAAAATAAATAATGAATTAGCAGAAGCATCAACAGTAATATCTTATTCTCTGGTCGATTTATGTAAAACCGACCAGTATTATCGATAAATTATCGTCTGACTTATTTTGCTTCGATAAAGCTTACACCGCAGCCACAATCTTAATTTCAACTTTATACTTCGGGTTCATCAAACCCGCTTGTACCGTGCAGCGTACCGGCGCATGACCCGCGACAACCCAGGCATCCCACGCTTTATTCATTGCCGCGAAGTCGTTTTTATCGGCCAGGAAAATGGTGGCATCCAGAATACTCGATTTATTGCTGCCCTGTTTTTCCAGCACGGCGTCAATCTGCGCCAGCGTGTTGGCTGTTTGCTCAAAGGCATCGGCGTCGAGGTTTTCCGGTACACCAGTGTAGTAGAGCGTGTTGTTGTGGATTACTACATCAGACCAGCGGGCTTCAGCATCGATACGAACGATAGTCATCATTTTGTCCTCATTATCCTTCCATTTTCGTGCTGCAAAGACTGCCACAATGTGAGGTCGCCGTCACCACTTCAACTGGCGAAAGCGCCCTCATCCTGACATAATCCCTGTTCAAATCAACAGGGGGTAGTGTGACGGACGATTTTGCACCAGACGGTCAGCTGGCGAAAGCGATACCAGGCTTTAAGCCGCGAGAACCACAGCGACAGATGGCGGTAGCCGTCACCCAGGCGATAGAAAAAGGCCAGCCGCTGGTGGTGGAAGCAGGAACCGGTACGGGCAAAACCTACGCTTACCTGGCTCCTGCGCTGCGGGCGAAAAAGAAAGTCATTATCTCGACCGGCTCAAAAGCGTTGCAGGATCAGCTCTACAGCCGCGATTTGCCAACAGTCTCAAAGGCATTGAAATATACGGGCAACGTGGCGCTGCTGAAAGGGCGCTCAAACTACCTCTGCCTCGAGCGTCTCGAACAGCAGGCGCTGGCGGGGGGCGATCTGCCGGTACAAATCTTAAGCGATGTGATCCTGCTGCGCTCCTGGTCTAATCAAACAGTCGATGGTGATATCAGCACCTGCGTCAGCGTGGCGGAAGATTCACAGGCGTGGCCGCTGGTCACCAGCACCAACGACAACTGTCTTGGCAGCGACTGCCCGATGTATAAAGATTGCTTTGTGGTCAAAGCACGTAAAAAAGCGATGGACGCCGATGTGGTGGTGGTAAACCATCATCTCTTTCTGGCGGATATGGTGGTTAAAGAGAGTGGATTTGGCGAGTTGATCCCGGAAGCGGACGTCATGATCTTCGACGAAGCCCACCAGCTACCGGACATTGCCAGCCAGTATTTTGGTCAGTCACTCTCAAGTCGACAACTGCTCGACCTGGCAAAAGACATCACCATCGCCTACCGCACCGAATTAAAAGACACCCAGCAGTTACAAAAGTGCGCTGATCGTCTTGCCCAGAGTGCGCAGGATTTTCGTCTGCAACTCGGTGAGCCAGGTTATCGCGGTAACCTGCGTGAGCTGTTAGCTAATCCGCAAATTCAGCGGGCATTTTTACTGCTCGATGACACCCTGGAACTTTGTTATGACGTGGCGAAACTGTCACTGGGGCGTTCCGCCTTGCTGGATGCGGCATTTGAGCGCGCCACGTTGTATCGCACACGGCTGAAGCGGCTAAAAGAGATCAATCAGCCGGGCTACAGCTACTGGTACGAATGCACTTCGCGCCATTTTACTCTGGCTCTCACGCCGCTCAGCGTGGCGGATAAATTCAAAGAGTTAATGGCGCAAAAGCCCGGTAGCTGGATCTTCACCTCAGCAACGCTGTCGGTGAACGACGATCTGCATCATTTCACCTCGCGGCTTGGGATAGAACAGGCGGAGTCGTTGCTATTGCCAAGCCCGTTTGATTACAGCCGCCAGGCGTTACTCTGTGTGCCGCGCAACCTGCCGCAAACCAATCAACCGGGTTCCGCGCGGCAACTGGCGGCTATGCTGCGCCCGATCATCGAAGCTAACAACGGTCGCTGTTTTATGCTTTGTACCTCGCACGCCATGATGCGCGATCTGGCCGAGCAGTTCCGCGCTACCATGACGCTTCCCGTTTTGTTGCAGGGGGAAACCAGCAAAGGGCAACTGTTGCAGCAGTTTGTCAGCGCCGGTAACGCGCTTCTTGTGGCAACCAGCAGTTTCTGGGAAGGGGTGGACGTGCGTGGCGATACGCTGTCATTGGTGATTATCGACAAATTGCCGTTTACCTCTCCTGATGATCCACTGTTAAAAGCGCGCATGGAAGATTGCCGTTTGCGCGGTGGCGACCCGTTCGATGAAGTACAACTGCCGGATGCGGTGATTACTCTCAAGCAGGGAGTCGGGCGACTGATTCGCGACGCCGACGATCGCGGGGTTTTGGTAATTTGTGACAATCGGCTGGTGATGCGTCCTTACGGTGCGACGTTTCTCGCCAGTCTGCCGCCCGCGCCACGCACCCGTGACATTGCCCGTGCGGTTCGTTTCCTTGCGATACCATCCTCCAGGTAATTTGTTACGGAGTATGGTATGATGCGCGCCTTTTTATTGATCTAAGCACGAAGACCCATGCGAATTCTGGCTATCGATACCGCGACAGAGGCCTGCTCTGTCGCCCTGTGGAACGACGGTACTGTCAACGCTCATTTTGAGCTTTGCCCTCGTGAACATACTCAACGAATCTTACCGATGGTACAGGATATCCTGACCACCAGCGGTACCTCCCTCTCTGATATTGATGCTCTGGCCTACGGGCGCGGCCCCGGTAGTTTTACCGGCGTGCGCATTGGTATTGGCATTGCGCAGGGGCTGGCACTTGGCGCGGCGCTGCCGATGATTGGCGTCTCCACGCTCATGACGATGGCGCAGGGGGCGTGGCGCAAAAACGGCGCAACGCGCGTGCTGGCTGCCATTGATGCGCGGATGGGCGAAGTTTACTGGGCCGAATATCAGCGTGATGAAAACGGTATCTGGCACGGTGAAGAAACCGAAGCCGTACTCAAACCCGAACTCGTTCATGAACGAATGCAACAGCTTTCCGGCGAATGGGTGACGGTAGGGACGGGCTGGCAAGCCTGGCCGGATCTCGGTAAAGAGAGCGGGCTGGTTTTGCGCGACGGAGAAGTTTTACTGCCCGCTGCAGAAGATATGCTGCCGATTGCTTGTCAGATGTTTGCCGAGGGTAAAACGGTGGCGGTGGAACATGCCGAACCGGTTTATTTACGTAACAACGTCGCATGGAAGAAACTTCCGGGCAAAGAATGAATCTTAAGAGTATGCCCTGAGAAAAAAAGGAGTCGCATCATGGCGGTTCAAAAGAATGTTATCAAAGGCATACTGGCAGGTACGTTTGCGCTAATGCTGAGCGGTTGTGTCACTGTGCCGGACGCCATTAAAGGCAGCAGTCCCACGCCGCAACAAGATTTAGTTCGGGTGATGAGTGCGCCGCAGCTGTACGTTGGTCAGGAGGCACGCTTTGGTGGCAAAGTGGTTGCGGTGCAAAACCAGCAAGGGAAAACCCGCCTGGAAATTGCTACCGTACCGCTGGACAGCGGAGCCAGACCGACGCTGGGAGAACCTTCTCGCGGTCGCATTTATGCCGATGTGAACGGTTTTCTGGACCCGGTGGATTTCCGTGGACAACTGGTGACGGTTGTCGGGCCAATCACCGGTACGGTTGACGGAAAAATCGGCAACACGCCCTATAAATTTATGGTGATGCAAGTAACGGGTTACAAACGTTGGCATTTAACCCAGCAGGTGATTATGCCGCCTCAGCCGATTGATCCATGGTTTTATGGCGGTCGTGGCTGGCCCTATGGCTACGGCGGATGGGGCTGGTATAATCCCGGCCCCGCGAGAGTACAAACAGTTGTAACTGAATAATTGCTTGTTTTTAAAGAAAAAGAAACAGCGGCTGGTCCGCTGTTTCTGCATTCTTACGGTAAAGATAAAAATAAATAGTGACGCGCTTCGCAACCTTTTCGTTGGGTAATTATCAAGCTGGTATGATGAGTTAGTATTATGTTAACGGCATGTATATCATTTGGGGTTGCGATGACGACGAACACGCATTTTAGAGGTGAAGAATTGAAGAAGGTTTGGCTTAACCGTTATCCCGCGGACGTTCCGACGGAGATCAACCCTGACCGTTATCAATCTCTGGTAGATATGTTTGAGCAGTCGGTCGCGCGCTACGCTGATCAGCCTGCGTTTGTGAATATGGGGGAGGTGATGACCTTCCGCAAGCTGGAAGAACGCAGTCGCGCGTTTGCCGCTTATTTGCAACAAGGGTTGGGGCTGAAGAAAGGCGATCGCGTTGCGTTGATGATGCCTAATTTATTGCAATATCCGGTGGCGCTGTTTGGCATTTTGCGTGCCGGGATGATCGTCGTAAACGTTAACCCGTTGTATACCCCGCGTGAGCTTGAGCATCAGCTTAACGATAGCGGCGCATCGGCGATTGTTATCGTGTCTAACTTTGCTCACACACTGGAAAAAGTGGTTGATAAAACCGCCGTTCAGCACGTAATTCTGACCCGTATGGGCGATCAGCTATCTACGGCAAAAGGCACGGTAGTCAATTTCGTTGTTAAATACATCAAGCGTTTGGTGCCGAAATACCATCTGCCAGATGCCATTTCATTTCGTAGCGCACTGCATAACGGCTACCGGATGCAGTACGTCAAACCCGAACTGGTGCCGGAAGATTTAGCCTTCCTGCAATACACCGGCGGCACCACAGGTGTGGCGAAAGGCGCGATGCTGACTCACCGCAATATGCTGGCGAACCTGGAACAGGTCAACGCCACCTATGGGCCGTTGCTGCATCCAGGTAAAGAACTGGTAGTAACGGCACTGCCGCTGTATCACATTTTTGCCCTGACCATTAACTGCCTGCTGTTTATCGAACTGGGTGGGCAGAACCTGCTTATCACTAACCCGCGTGATATTCCAGGGTTGGTAAAAGAGTTAGCGAAATATCCGTTTACCGCTATCACTGGCGTTAACACCTTGTTTAATGCGTTGCTGAACAATAAAGATTTCCAGCAGCTGGATTTCTCCAGTCTGCATCTTTCCGCAGGCGGTGGGATGCCAGTGCAGCAAGTGGTGGCAGAGCGTTGGGTGAAACTGACCGGACAATATCTGCTTGAAGGTTATGGCTTAACCGAATGTGCGCCATTGGTAAGTGTTAACCCGTACGATATTGATTACCACAGCGGCAGTATCGGCCTACCAGTACCGTCAACAGAAGCCAAACTGGTGGATGATGATGATAATGAAGTACCACCGGGTCAACCGGGTGAGCTTTGTGTCAAAGGACCGCAGGTGATGCTGGGTTACTGGCAGCGTCCGGATGCTACCGATGAAATCATCAAAAATGGCTGGTTACACACTGGCGACATCGCGGTGATGGATGAAGAAGGATTCCTGCGCATTGTCGATCGTAAAAAAGACATGATTCTGGTTTCCGGTTTTAACGTCTATCCCAACGAGATTGAAGATGTCGTCATGCAGCATCCTGGCGTACAGGAAGTCGCGGCTGTTGGCGTACCTTCCGGCTCCAGTGGTGAAGCGGTGAAAATCTTCGTAGTGAAAAAAGATCCATCGCTTACCGAAGAGTCACTGGTGACCTTTTGCCGCCGTCAGCTCACGGGCTACAAAGTACCGAAGCTGGTGGAGTTTCGTGATGAGTTACCGAAATCTAACGTCGGAAAAATTTTGCGACGAGAATTACGTGACGAAGCGCGCGGCAAAGTGGACAATAAAGCCTGAGCGTTAAGTCAGTCGTCAGACGCCGGTTAATCCGGCGTTTTTTTTGACGCCCACTAAAGAGAATACAATTTGAATTACCAAATGATTACCACGGACGATGCGCTGGCTTCTTTGTGTGAAGCCGTCCGTGCCTTTCCGGCGATAGCCCTGGATACTGAATTTGTTCGTACGCGCACTTATTACCCGCAGCTGGGGTTGATTCAACTTTTCGATGGCGAGCATCTGGCGCTAATTGATCCTCTCGGGATCACCGACTGGTCACCGCTGAAAGCGATCCTGCGCGATCCGTCCATCACAAAATTTCTCCATGCAGGCAGTGAAGATCTGGAAGTGTTCCTCAATGCCTTTGGCGAATTACCACAACCCCTGATTGACACGCAAATCCTTGCTGCCTTCTGCGGACGCCCGATGTCATGGGGTTTCGCTTCCATGGTGGAAGAGTATTCCGGCGTTACGCTGGACAAGAGTGAATCGCGCACCGACTGGCTGGCCAGACCGCTGACCGAACGTCAGTGTGAATATGCAGCGGCGGATGTCTGGTATCTGTTACCGATCACCGCCAAGCTTATGGTAGAAACGGAGGCCTCCGGCTGGCTACCAGCGGCGCTGGATGAATGTCGCCTGATGCAAATGCGTCGTCAGGAAGTCGTTGCGCCGGAAGATGCCTGGCGTGATATCACCAATGCCTGGCAATTACGCACACGCCAACTGGCCTGTCTGCAACTGTTAGCCGACTGGCGACTGCGCAAGGCGCGAGAGCGCGATCTGGCGGTGAACTTTGTCGTGCGTGAAGAGCATTTGTGGTCGGTAGCGCGTTATATGCCGGGAAGTTTAGGCGAACTGGACAGCCTGGGTTTATCCGGTAGCGAAATCCGCTTTCATGGTAAAACGCTGCTGGCGCTGGTGGAAAAAGCGCAGACATTGCCGGAAGATGCCTTACCGCAGCCGATGCTTAACCTGATGGACATGCCGGGTTATCGTAAAGCGTTTAAAGCGATTAAGTCGCTGATTACTGATGTGAGCGAAACGCATAAGATCAGCGCCGAATTGCTGGCATCGCGTCGGCAAATCAACCAACTGCTGAACTGGCACTGGAAACTGAAACCGCAGAACAATTTGCCGGAGCTGATTTCCGGCTGGCGTGGTGAGCTGATGGCGGAAGCATTACACAATTTATTGCAGGAATATCCGCAGTAAAATCTTCCGAAGCCGGACTGGGCGCGCTCAGCGCCACATCCGGCTTCGGCAAACTACAAATCCAACACCAGGCGTTTACCCTTCGCACGCGAACAACAGATCAACATACTTTGCTGGCTGGCACGCTCTTCATCGCTAAAATACTGATCCCGATGGTCAGCTTCACCTTCCAGTATTGCCGTTTCGCAGGTTCCGCATACCCCTTCACGACATAAACATTCCACTTTCGCGGCTTTATTATTTTCAATAACCTGCAAAATAGTCATCTCTTCCGGCACCACAAACTCTTTTCCGGAACGGGCAAGCACCAGGGTAAATGCATCGCCGGTTTTGTCTTCGATAGCAAATTGCTCAAAGTGCAGCGTATCGGCGGCGATGTCCAGACGCGCAGCTTCACTTCTTACCGCTTCAATTAGCGCCTCGGGGCCACAGGTATAAACGTGTGTGCCAGGTTCGATATCCGCCAATAATCGCGCTAATTCCAGTCGTGTTCCGGTTGATGAATGATGCAAATGGACTTTCTCAGCCTGCGGATGCTGGACTAGCTCATCACGAAATGCGCAACTTTCTGGATTTCGCGAGCAGTAATGTAGCTGCCAGTCGACGTCGCTGTGTTGCAACTCTGCCATGTGCGACAGGAAAGGGGTGATACCAATACCGCCCGCGATAAACAGATGCTTTCTGGCTGAGGGAATTAGCGCAAACAGGTTATTAGGCGATGAGATCGTTAACCGATCGCCCACTTTTACCTGCTGATGCAAAAAGCGGGAACCGCCGCGCGAGTTTTCTTCCAGTCGAACGGCAATCTGATAATGAGTTGTATCGAGAGGCGAACTCAGCAGTGAATACGCATTGCTATACTGGTTATCACCATCGCTCATCTGCACAATGACGTGACTTCCTCCAGTAAACGCAGGTAATGGTTTGCCATCGGTTGCCACCAGCGTGAAGCGTTTCACCTGTTCGGTAAGCGGTTCCACCTGACTCACCTGTACTTCAAACATTTGATAGTCTGACATTGCTGTACTCCATCAAAAATCAGCCCGGCGGCGGAAAATACCGCCGCCGATGTCATTAGTCCTTAAATACCTGCGCCAGCAGATTATGGAAATGGGCGATACCATGTTCGGAAATGCCGCTACCGCTACTGTCGGCCATGATGCGCCCCTGACCACGATAGCCACGCGATTTCAGCCCTTTCTGTACGCTTTCAACCAGACGTAAATCTTCCGGACGGAACACATCGCGATACCACTCAATCAGCGATTTTTGCTCGTCGGTTAACTCTTCATTGGTGAAGTAAATATCGTAGTTTTGCAGGGTAGTTTCAGAATCCACCGGGAATTCATAAATGACCGTCATCATCCCTTTGATCGGGGTGACGTTCAGCATCGTGCACGGCCACAGCCAGAAACCGTGGAATGCCGCATCCGTACCCTCTTCAAATTTAAACGACTGTTCGGACGGTTTGGCGAAACCGTATTGCAGCGTCCAGTTACCGTGCATGGTGTGCCAGTAACGATCAACCTGTACGGAGTCGGAGAAACCTGGATGCGCCGGACCACAGTGATAGCACTCGAGATAGTTATCGACAATGTTCTTCCAGTTGGCAGGCGTGCGGGTGGTAAAGCGGGCCGCCAGTTTCAGATCGTGGACTTCCGGGCAGGCTTCCAGCACTTTCGCGCCCAGACCGGGTAACTGATCTTCTACGCTGGTGGCGTTGGGGTCCATGTTGATGAAGACGAATCCGGCATATTCTTCCAGACGCACCGGAATCAGTTGCGCTTTGTCGCTATCGAAATTGGCGACGTTTTCGCAGTTACGTGCATGGGCCAGATTGCCATCGAGTTTGAATGCCCATGCGTGATATGGGCAGGTAATCACATTTTTTGCTTTTCCTTCACCGCTCAACAACTGATGACCACGGTGCGGACACACGTTATAGAACGCGCGCAAAACCTTATCACGACCGCGTACCAGCACGATGCTTTCGCCAATGATCTCACGCGTCACATAATCATTGGCATTCGCCAGTTCGCTGCTGTGAGCGACGCAAATCCAGCTTTTGGCGAAGACGTTCTCTTTTTCGTGTTCAAAGGCGTTCTGATCGGTATAAAAACGGGCAGGAATGGTCCACGCCTCTTGCGGGTTAGCGCAAAAATTTTCGGGTAGTACAAAGTCAGGGCTCAGATTGCTCATAGGGATACCTTTATCGTTAGGATGATGGCGCTCAGTTGTCGCCTTTGAATACGGTTCCCGCAGGGAGCACTGGTGTTTTTTCCAGGGCTTCAACCGGTGTCTGCGGGAGATAATGTTCAACTTGATGAGCCGGAATGTCGGCGTAATCCTGTTTCAGCCAGCGAATAAATCCGCCGACTTTCACCAGTAAAATGACGAGGAAGGGAAGGGCTGTGAGCACGACGGTGGTTTTCATCGTTTCCAGCGAAGCACCGGTAAACAAGATGGAAAGCGGGATCAGAGTGATCACCACGCACCAGAAAAGACGCAGCCCACGGTCAGGATCGTCACCTTCCTGGAGATTACGCGTACTGGTCGCCGCCATGGTGTAGGCCACTGCATCCATATGCGAGGCAAGGAAAATAATCATCACGCCCAAGTATGCGGCGAGGAACAATTTACCGGCTGGCAACGACATCAGAACTTGCTGTACAGCTGTTTCGCCGCCCAGTGTTTCCAGCACCTGTGGGACGTTGATTACGCCATTGATAAACTGATGAATGGCATAGCTTTCCATTACGCCGAAGAAGAACCAGCAACCGACGGTGCTGCCGAGGATCAGTCCCCAGATAACTTCTTTAATCTTACGACCGCGGGAAACGCGGGTGACAAACATTGCTACGCCAGGGGTGTATGAGATCCACCACAGCCAGTAGAATACGGTCCAGTTGCGGGTAAATGAACCATCGCCAAGCGGATCGGTGAATAAGCTCATTTGCAGGAAGTTTTGCGTGGTCAGGCCGATGGCATTGATGATGCTGTTGGTAATAAATTCGGTTGGACCGACAATCAGCACCAGTAATGGCAGCAGGAACGCGCCCCAGCCAACCATTTTGCTCAGACGTTGCAAACCGTTGTTGATACCAATCCATGAGCTTAGGCAAAAAATGCCGCCGGAAAGCAGGATCACAAATGCCTGCACGGTGAAGTTATCGGGTAAACCGGTCAGTGCGGAAAGTCCACGAGTAAAGGTTGCTGCGGTGACAACAAGGGAAATAGTCAGTGCACCGACAGTGGCGATCAGGAACATCAAATCAACCAGTTTTCCCCATGGGCCTTGCGGGCGAACGCCGGTAATCGCGGCAATAATGCCGGAAAGACTCAGACCTTTGTTTTTCCGCACATGAAAGTGATAAGCCATGATTAATGAGGCCAGCGTATAAGTTGCCCAGGCGCTGATGCCCCAGTGGAAGAAGGAGTAAGGGACGCTAAATTCGAGTGCCTGTTGTGAACGCGGTGCGATATTTAATCCAGGCGTTTGATAATAATAGGCCCATTCAGCAACCCCCCAATAAAGCGTAGAAGAACCTAAACCGGCACAAATAAACATAAACAGCCAGGAGAGCGTGCTGTATTCCGGTTTTCCTTCGCCAAGACGAATATTGCCGTATTTACTAGTGGCTAAATAAATCACCAGTCCCATTGCCAGCAAAACCAATACCTGTACGGCGGAACCTAACGTACGCGTAACAAAAGTGTATATTGCGTTGGCCGCGTCGGCCGATTGTTGTGGGAAAAGGCTTAATGCAGCTGCGATGAAAAGAATGGCCACCAGGCTGATGCTTATCAGCGGCACATCTTTTTTCTTAACATTGCTCATCATGAGTCATCTCCTGGGCATAAAAGCCCGTCTCTGGCTTTTGCCAGTTGTAATTATTTGCAGGGTAATGAGTTGTATGTTGTGTTTAACAAATTGATTATTTGCATGTTACATAAATTAAACAATTAAGAATACGGAAAGCCATAAAACACGAAACGGAAACAATAAAAGGTGAAATGACGCAGGTTATTAACTGCAAAGAACGAATAAAAAAACCGCGTCAGTGACGCGGTTCAAATAAACTGGTTTGACCTTAACGCAAAATAATTTTGCAAATCGCGTCGGCAACCTGTGGCGTGGTGGCACTGCCTTTCATATCCGGTGTTTTCGGCCCGTGAGCAATCACTTCTTCAATCGCTGCCAGAATACCGTTATGCGCTTGCTGGAAACGCTCATCGCCATTGCCGAGAAAATCGAGCATCATTGCCCCGGCCCAAATTGTGGCGATAGGGTTAGCAATATTTTTCCCGTAGATATCCGGCGCGGAACCGTGGACAGGCTCGAAGAGCGACGGGAAAGTGCGTTCCGGATTCAGGTTGGCGGATGGGGCAATGCCAATGGTGCCGGTGCAGGCCGGGCCAAGATCGGAAAGGATATCGCCAAACAAATTGGACGCCACCACCACATCGAAGCGTTCCGGCTGCATCACAAAACGCGCGCAGAGAATATCAATATGCTGCTTGTCCCAGCGGATCTCCGGGTAATTCTCGGCCATTGCTTCCACTCGCTCATCCCAGTACGGCATGCTGATGGCTAAACCGTTTGATTTAGTGGCAGAAGTTAGCGTCTTACGTGGGCGGCTTTGCGCAAGTTCGAAGGCATAACGCAAAATGCGATCGACACCACGACGCGTAAATACCGATTCCTGAATGACGACTTCATGCTCTGTACCTTCATTCACTCTACCGCCGAGCGAGGAATATTCGCCTTCGGTGTTTTCCCTGACCACGTAAAAATCGATGTCGCCAGGCTGTTTTCCCGCCAGCGGGCAGGGAACGCCAGGAAAGAGACGAACCGGGCGCAGGTTGACGTACTGTTCGAATTCACGACGAAATTTCAGCAGCGAACCCCACAACGAAATATGGTCCGGAACGGTGTCCGGCCAGCCGACGGCACCAAAATAGATGGCGTCGAAACGGCTAAGTTGCTCATGCCAGTCGTCCGGCATCATTTTACCGTGATGGCTGTAATACTCGCAGCTCGCCCACTCCATTTGCTCAAAACTCAAGGCGAAGCCCCAGCGCTCAGCGGCAGCCTGTAACACGCGAATCCCTTCAGGAAGGACTTCTTTGCCAATCCCGTCTCCCGGGATCGCAGCAATACGCATCGTTTTCATTATTGGGTTCTCACTTCCTGACCATCAAAATTGACAACATCACTATCCTATAATTGACTGAAAAGGAATTAATCCCCATAACTGGTGAAACATAAAACACGAATCATGAATAATTTACCGCTGCTGAATGATTTGCGCGTCTTTATGCTGGTGGCTCGTCGGGCTGGTTTTGCCGCCGTGGCGGAAGAACTGGGCGTTTCACCGGCGTTCGTCAGCAAGCGCATCGCCTTGCTGGAGCAAACGCTAAACGTGGTGTTGTTACACCGCACCACACGCCGCGTCACCATTACCGAAGAAGGAGAGCGGATTTATGAATGGGCGCAGCGGATTTTGCAGGATGTCGGTCAGATGATGGACGAACTTTCTGACGTGCGTCAGGTGCCACAGGGGATGCTGCGTATTATCAGCAGCTTTGGTTTTGGACGACAGGTGGTGGCTCCGGCGTTATCAGCGCTGGCGAAGGCGTATCCGCAACTGGAATTACGTTTTGATGTGGAAGACCGGCTGGTCGATTTGGTCAATGAAGGTGTCGATCTCGATATTCGCATTGGCGATGACATCTCCCCTAATTTAATCGCCCGCAAACTGGCGACCAATTACCGCATTCTCTGCGCGTCGCCGGAATTTATTGCGCAACATGGCGCGCCGAAACATTTAACCGATCTTTCTGCATTGCCGTGCCTGGTCATTAAAGAGCGCGATCATCCTTTTGGTGTCTGGCAATTACGCAATAAAGAAGGCCACCATGCGATTAAAGTCACCGGCCCACTGTCGTCTAATCATGGAGAAATTGTCCATCAGTGGTGTCTCGATGGGCAGGGGATTGCTCTGCGTTCCTGGTGGGATGTTAGCGAAAACATTGCCAGTGGTCATTTAGTGCAAGTGCTACCGGAATATTACCAGCCAGCGAACGTCTGGGCCGTTTATGTTTCAAGGCTGGCGACGTCAGCGAAAGTGCGGATAACGGTAGAATTTTTACGCCAGTATTTTGCCGAGCACTACCCGAATTTTTCACTGGAGCATGCCTGATTAATGATTCAATTATCGGGTTGATATCAGGTTAAAACCTGATTTTCTCCTTTCTAAGCTGCTACAGATTGGTTAGCATATTCACCTTTAATCGCGCATGATCGAAAGATAATTAAAGAGGTTAATGTGTTCGCTGAATACGGGGTTCTGAATTACTGGACCTATCTGGTTGGGGCCATTTTTATTGTGTTGGTGCCAGGGCCAAATACCCTGTTTGTACTCAAAAATAGCGTCAGTAGCGGTATGAAAGGCGGTTATCTTGCGGCCTGCGGTGTATTTATTGGCGATGCGGTATTGATGTTTCTGGCATGGGCTGGAGTGGCGACATTAATTAAGACCACCCCGATATTATTCAACATTGTACGTTATCTTGGTGCATTTTATTTGCTCTATCTGGGGAGTAAAATTCTCTACGCGACCCTGAAGGGTAAAAATAACGAGGCCAAATCCGATGAGCCCCAATACGGTGCCATTTTTAAACGCGCGTTAATTTTGAGCCTGACTAATCCGAAAGCCATTTTGTTCTATGTGTCGTTTTTCGTACAGTTTATCGATGTTAATGCCCCACATACGGGAATTTCATTCTTTATTCTGGCGACGACGCTGGAACTGGTGAGTTTCTGCTATTTGAGCTTCCTGATTATATCTGGTGCTTTTGTCACGCAGTACATACGTACCAAAAAGAAACTGGCTAAAGTGGGCAACTCACTGATTGGTTTGATGTTCGTGGGTTTCGCTGCCCGACTGGCGACGCTGCAATCCTGATGCTTTCAGCCCGCGTTGTCGCGGGCTTCCCATCTATAATCCTCCCTGATTCTTCTCTGATATGGTGCTAAAAAATAACCAATAAATGGTATTTAAAATGCAAATTATCAGGCGTACCCTGAAACGGCTGGAATAAACCGTTTTCAGCGCATTCACCGAAGGAGGGAAAAGGATGCTGCAAATCCCACAGAATTATATTCATACGCGCTCAACGCCTTTCTGGAATAAACAAACTGCGCCTGCCGGAATATTCGAACGTCATCTTGATAAAGGAACGCGCCCGGGGGTTTACCCACGCCTTTCCGTTATGCATGGGGCGGTCAAATATCTCGGCTACGCTGATGAACACAGTGCAGAGCCTGATCAGGTGATCCTTATCGAAGCGGGGCAGTTTGCGGTGTTCCCTCCAGAAAAGTGGCACAACATTGAAGCCATGACTGACGATACTTATTTCAACATTGACTTCTTCGTGGCTCCTGAAGTCCTGATGGAAGGTGCGCAACAACGGAAAGTCATTCATAACGGGAAATGAATCATGGGCAAAGCAACGTATACCGTGACCGTCACCAATAACAGCAATGGCGTTTCTGTCGATTATGAAACAGAGACGCCGATGACTTTGCTGGTGCCAGAAGTGGCGGCTGAAGTGATAAAAGATCTGGTGAATACCGTGCGTTCTTATGACACGGAAAACGAACATGATGTTTGTGGTTGGTAATTATCACTGATCGTTGATGGCGCAATTTCTGCGCCATCGCAAAAAAATCCTCCGTGATGCTCGTCACAAATCTTGCCCTCCCGATGTTGTGCTATGCTTTTTATCAGCGACTAACCCGCTAATGCAAAACAGATAAGTGAGGAAACAATGGGCATTCTGTCATGGATTATTTTTGGGCTTATTGCCGGTATTCTGGCGAAGTGGATCATGCCAGGTAAAGATGGTGGTGGATTCTTTATGACTATCCTGCTGGGGATAGTCGGTGCCGTAGTCGGCGGATGGATCAGCACGCTGTTTGGCTTTGGTAAAGTTGATGGCTTCAATTTTGGCAGCTTCGTGGTTGCCGTTATTGGTGCGATTGTCGTGCTATTTATCTACAGGAAGATTAAAAGTTAACGCTTAAATTGCACAAAGGCTGCACACAGGCAGCCTTTGCTATTTTTAGAGGTGACGTTACCACCATCCCAGCTCAGTGCCGAGTACGACAATAATCGCCACACCCATCATAATAATCGTTGTTTTTTTCATCTTTATGCTCCCGGGGCAGCATAGCCGCCAATAAAAAACCATGCTAAAAATACGACCGCTGTAATGAAGATTACAACCGGAAAAATAATACCGATTCGCATGTTATCACCAATCAAAAGGATGTGAATACGCCTCAGGAATGTAGCGCTGGATGCGCGACAAAAGGTGTTTTCTGTTTGTGTTTTTTCTCCTGATACATCGCGATATCGGCAGCATACAGGGCACTGTCTGCATCGGTCGTTTCAGGATCGACTTCTACTATGCCAAGACTGGCACCGGGATAATACAAATCAACATCACCTAAGTGATATTCTCCACGTATTTGCTGTTGAATACGTTCTCGCAGCGACGAAATATCCGCATTCTCGTTGTTTAGTGAAACAACCAAAAACTCATCACCACCGAGACGACCAATAACTTCGCCATTTTGCTGGAGCGTATTAAGGCGCTCGCCAACCTGAATGAGAAACAGATCGCCACTATTATGACCAAAACGATCATTGATTAATTTGAAGTTATCCAGATCGATAAACGCGATCATTATCTTATGGTTAAGATGCCGGGCGAGGGAAAACAGCGTCGTCAGATTTTCAAAAATCGCCCGCCGATTCGGTAGCCCGGTTAACGAGTCGGTATACGATTGCGCAATCAGCGCAGCATTAGCTTCGCGCAGCTGTTCAACCAATGCCTCTTTTTGAATATATTGTGCAATCAGTCCGGCGAATAACTGTAAAACCTGTTCCGCGCGTTCACTCCACTGGCGCTTCTCACTGCTGGCGGCGCAAAGCGTGCCATAGAATGATCCATCCGGTAAGTGAATTGGCGTGCTCAGAAATGTGGTGATGCCAAGATTGCGTGCCGCAATACAGTCGCCCCAACGGTCAGGGACTTCATCGCTGAAAAAGCAGTTTTCATCAATGGCGCGTTTGCATAACGAGTAATCCCACGAGACGGTAAAATTCTCCGGGATGTGCATTTTCTGGCTGTTACGGGCAAACATAATATGCTGCAGGCGCGCTTCGACATCCACTTTGGTCAGGTAGGTTGATTCCATATCAGTGACCATTTCCAGCATCTCCAGAAGCTGTCGGACCAGACTTTCCAGTGACTGTTCTTTGGCAAGGGATTGCGAGACGCGGGCGATAATCTGATCTGACACGGAACAACTCCAGGATACGGCGGGTAAATGCTGATTATTTAATCTTTGCAGGCATGATAAAACATCATCAACAAAGATGAAATAAGACGTAATATGTTTTGAGTGAATGTAATAAAAATAGTGCTGCAAAACAAAACGATACCGCGATACTCTAAGCTTGGATACATATGTGAGATCAATAAATGAAAATTATCAGTTTTGTTCTGCCTTGCTTGCTGGTCCTGGCTGGTTGTTCAACCCCTTCTCAGCCAGAAGCACCTAAACCGCCGCAGATTGGTATGGCAAATCCGGTGTCGGTCTATTGCCAGCAGAAGGGCGGGACGCTCATTCCAGTGCAGACAGCGCAAGGGGTCAGCAACAATTGCAAATTACCGGGCGGTGAAACGATTGATGAATGGGCATTGTGGCGACGGGACCATCCGGCTGGTGAAAAATAACCGCCGGATGCTGTACTAAAATCACAAGCTACGTAGCCAGTCGGCCAGCACCAGCGCATGGTTCTGCGTGGTGTTTTTTGCTGAGTAGAGCAGGGTCAGCGGCTGTTTTTTGGCGATGTCCGCCAGCCGCTTTCCTTCTTGCTCGTGTTGTGCCAGTTCTGCAAGATATTGCTCGCGAAAGGTTGCAAAATCGACGACTTCGCCGTGAAAGGCTTTGCGCAGTTCCGTTGACGGCGTGATTTCTTTATCCCACTCATCAAGGGCTAAATCGGTTTTTTTGATACCGCGCGGCCAGAGGCGGTCGACCAGTACGCGATAACCATCGCTCTGTTCTGCCGGATCATAAACGCGTTTGCACTGAATATTCATCGTGTTTGTTCTCCCTTTCACGCATGATTTGTCACGTCACTATAGCACCGGATATTAGCGAATTTCTTTGTCTCTCCCGGCGCAAAGTCCGAAAATCGCCATCAGTAGTGAAAGTATTGCAACACCCATTAGTGGTACGGACCAGTCACCGTTAGCATCGTGTATTTTACCCATCAGCGGCGGCCCACAGGCTGCCAACAAATACCCGACGGATTGTGCCATCCCCGAGAGTGCCGCCGCCTGATGCGCAGAACTAGCCCGCAGACCAATGAACGTCAACCCCAGTATCATTGTTGCGCCGGAACCAAAACCGAAAAGCAGAGTCCAGGTGATCGCGTGCGCTGGCATAAAGCAGAGCCCAACCGCGCCCACTGCGCACATCAAGGCAACGAACGCTGCAATACCACGCTGGTCTTTCACATGATGTAAGAAAAGAGGGATCAGCAAACCGGGAGCTGCTGTGGCTAGTTGCAGCAAACCATGCAGTGAACCCGCCTGTGCTTCGCTATAGCCGTGACTGATGAGGATCGCCGGAAGCCAGCCAATAATCACGTAATAGACCAGTGAGTTGATCCCAAGAAACAATGTTACCTGCCAGGCAAGCGGCGAACGCCAGATACCCCGAGTATGTAAGGCGCGTGAAGTACTCAAATTTGCATGTTGTTGGCTTCGCCACTGTGGCAGCCATAAAAAAAGAGCCAGCAGAGGAAAACACATCAGCATGAGCAACGCGCCTTGCCAGCCAAAACCGTTCAAAGCCAGCGGCACTACCATAGCCGATCCCAGGGCCGCCGCAGCTCCCATTGTCAGGGAATATGCGCCGGTAAGTCTGGCGACGGAATGAGGGAAATCGCGTTTAATTAATCCTGGCAGTAAGACATTACCTAATGCAATCCCACCGCCAATGACCGCTGTACCGCCAAATAATAAGTAAGGCGAAGGGAGAGAGCGAATTGCGATACCAGCACAGATCAAAAGTAACGCGGCAAACAGGCTACGTTCCATACCAAAACGTCGCGCCACCGGGGCAGCCAGAGGTGAGATTAGCGCAAAGGCCAATAATGGCAGGGTGGTTAATAAGCCGGTTTGCGCTGTCGTCAGCGAGTAAGCGGAACGAATCGTATCGAGTAACGGTGCAGCGCCGGTGAAGGTGACGCGTAATGTAGTGGCAATCATCAGAATGCCAGCGATAAGGACAATCCTGTTTTTGCCGCTTAATGAAGTTGAACAGGTCATATGCTTCTCATTGTTACAAACGAGGCTGTACCTTACCGTTTTTATTGTTATGTTGAATCAAGCTAAAATGACAAATTATCGCTATATTCGGACAAAATGATGCACAGGTTGAATCTCAATGGCTATGAACCCGACCGACACCATGAAGCCGCGGTCGCATTTTGTATTCACGCCGGAACGGATGAGTTAACCAGTCCTGTACATCAGCACCGCAAAGGACAGCTGATACTAGCATTACATGGTGCAATTACCTGTACGGTGGAAAATGCTTTGTGGATGGTGCCGCCACAATATGCGGTTTGGATACCGGGCGGGGTGAAGCATAGCAATCAAGTGACAGCTAACGCTGAACTCTGTTTTCTGTTTATCGAACCCAGCGCAGTGACAATGCCGACAACATGTTGCACATTGAAAATATCGCCCTTATGCCGGGAATTGATTTTAACCCTGGCAAACAGGACGACGACTCAGCGTGCTGAGCCGATGACCTGCAGATTAATTCAGGTCCTGTTTGATGAACTCCCTCAGCAGCCACAACAACAGCTGCACTTGCCCGTTTCTTCTCATCCTAAAATCCGCACGATGGTGGAGATGATGGCGAAAGAGCCCGTCGAGTGGGGCTCATTGGGGCAATGGGCTGGCTTTTTTGCGATGAGTGAACGCAATCTTGCCCGACTGATAGTAAAAGAGACGGGGTTGAGTTTTCGCCAGTGGCGTCAGCAGTTACAGCTGATTATGGCGCTTCAGGGATTAGTGAAAGGCGATACTGTACAGAAAGTTGCTCATACGCTGGGGTATGATTCAACAACAGCCTTTATTACTATGTTTAAGAAAGGCCTGGGGCAAACGCCAGGCCGATATATTGCGGGATTAACTACTGCTTCCCCACAATCAGCGAAACCAGACCCGCGGCAATAAGCGGGCCAACCGGTACGCCGCGAAACAGCGCCACGCCTAAAACAGTGCCCACCAGCAGCCCGGCGACCAGTTGCGGCTGGCTGCCCATTAACGTCACGCCGCGCCCCCCCAGCCAGGAGACAATAACGCCTACTGCAATTGCCACCAGCGATTTCCAGTTCAGAAACGAGTGAATCAGGGTTGAGGGCGGTAGCGTCCCGCTGGCGATGGGGGCCATAACGCCAATCGTCAGAATGATTATCCCGATACTTAGCCCCTGTTTTTCAATCCACGGGAAAAAGGTGCTTAACGGTGTGACGCGGACAATAATCAACACCAGAATTGAAACGGCGACAGTGGTGTTATGACTGATAAAGCCCAGCGCAGCTAACCCGAGCAGGATCAGCAAAGTGACATCAAACATCGTGGTTTCCTTGCCAAAAAATAATAAGCCTGCTTACTTTACGCTTGCTGCAGGAAGGAAGTAGAAAATCTTTACGTTTTTTGCATAAAAAATCAGGCGAACTGTCATCAAACTGCCATTTGTGCACGCTAACAATAACGTGAAAACAGCTATCTCCCGGGGGCATGCTATGAACGATCAAATGTTCGTCGAGACACTGATTATCACGTCATCGTTTTTTGCCATTGCGGTTGTGCTGGTTTTGTCCGTTCTGCTTATTGAACGGACAGGCTAGTTACGCAGTGCGGCGGAAATTGACCAGTTCTGGTTGCGCAATGCGCAAATAATCCGCGGTTTTCAAAATAACGGATTTATCCAGCATGCCTGCATTGAAGGCGATTTCATCAAATCGTTCGAAGAGTAGAGGGTCGGCAACCAGTTTGAGTTTTGGATGGAAGCTGAAAGGGGGGATCGCGCCGAAGACACAGCCTGTGAGTTCATCGACTTCCGCCGGGCTGGCCAACGAAGCGCGTAATCCGCCTATATGGCTGGCGAGTTGGCTCAGATCGGCCTGTTGATCGGCTGCGAGGATTGCCAGAACATGTTGATTTACGCCATTGCCTTTGACTTTACATACCAGTGCCTTAGCACCCTGGCCTAGAGCGGTGCCACGAATTTCTGACACCGCTTCACATTTACCTACCGCTTCATGGGTAACGACGCGGAAATCAGCACCTTCTTGTGATAATAAAGCGATTAACCGCTGATGCGTCACGCTTCCTTTAGCCATTTCAGTCATTTCATGCTCCTGAGATTACAAGCAAACAATCACAGAAGGTTATCATGAACGGCTGTTTTTGTTCTGCTTATTGACATATAAACGCTCATCGGAAGCTTTATACGCATCATGTAACGTATCGTTTTCTTTCATCGCGTAAATACCGGAAGAGAAGCCGATCTCTTTCTGCGGCGCGATATGTTGCAGACGTTTTTCGATACGTTCAGGTAGTTGTGATGCAATTTGCGGCGTCGAATCGACAAGAATGATGCAGAATTCATCGCCACCGAGTCGGATGGCATAATCACTTTTACGAATCGATTGTTTAATCGCCTGAGCTAACAACGTAATCGCTAAATCCCCTTCCTGATGACCGAGGGTGTCATTTATTAGCTTTAACTTGTCCATGTCAATTGCAATAAACATCACCGAAGAACCGGATTGCACCAGTTTCTGCAACCGCTGCTCCAGTTCAGGGGTTAAAATTTTGCGATTATACAGTCCAGTCATCGCATCACTAATATTTTCTCGCGACACATTTTGGTATAAGCGGAAGTGCATCCGCACCATATTCAGCAAAATTAACGCCGTCAAAATCCAGAACAGAACGCTTTTCCACGAAGACGTGATAAAGTAAAGAATATCAATGGATAACGAGACACGAATGCCGCCCGGTAAGTCATGGACGTAACTGACATACTGGAACAGATTATCTTCGCTCTGGTTGATGATAATGTCGCGCCCCGAATCTGTATCGGTTAGCGTGACATTGAGAAAACGCCAGAGGAGAGGGCGGTCATGAGTGTAAAAGATATTCCGCAGATTGTTTTTGTTAATATCCAGCAGCACAATCCCTTTTAGCTGCCCTGCAACATACACCGGCGTCAGCAAACTCATCACGTTCTGTTTAGTACGCTGATCCTGGTAAATGCTCGACAATACGGTACGCCCGGTAAATACCTTTTCAATATCTTTGCGATCGATGCCAATACTTCCTGACTGCAGGAAGGACCAGTTATTCATCGCAAAGTATTCAACATTAACCGGCTCATAAAAATAGACATAGCGGTCATTGAGATCGAGATAATAGTGAAATTTCTCTTCGGCCATCCCAAGACCTGAACCGTAATCATCCTGGTGGCGGTTGCCTTCCACTGCCTGATCAAAAGCGGGTAATAGTGCTGCAGCTTCCACAATTGTGTCGCAGTCAGTGGATGCGGTTTGTAGTGTGCCGCGTAAGCCCGGGTATTTATGGGCAGTCAGGTTTAAGCCATGGGTATTATTGGCAGACTCAAAAGCCTCGCAGATGGCGCGCCGCTGTTCTGGCGACACTTCCGACTGCTCAGCAGCGAGAGCGCGCATCACATGCGCGGCAATACTCTGATTCTGATACTTATCATAAAGAAAGGAGGAGTCTGCTTTCTGCACGATATAGCGCAGATAGGCACTCATTGCTCTGTCGCTGGCGACAAGTTCAAAAATAAGGAAGGAAGATGTCAGCACAATGACACTTGCGGCGATAAAATGCCGGAGCATTCTATGGTGCAATTTCATGATAAATGGCACTCCTTCGGTTAGTGAAACGAGAAAACCAGATAAAGTTCGATTGCGGCCTGGCACAGGGGCGCTAATTATACTCATCTCTGCGCCGCTGGGGAGGGGAAATTTAGGGGTAATAGTAATAAATTGTATGCAAAAGCCACGCAAAAAGCATGGCTCTGAATATTTTTGCACTTAAATATGATGAATAATCACTTTGTTGCCCCCCTCGCTTTTCGCTTCGCGTAAGGCTTTATCTGCTTCCGTCATGACAAGCGAGATATTACGCGTGTCACCCGTTGAAAAAACCGTGCCAATACTGATGGTCATTTGTTCAGGAACATCATATCTGTTACTAAAGCCGGTCAGGAGTTCGACATTTTTACGCATACGTTCCGCAATGATTTTTGCCTGGGCACTATTGAGTTCGGTAAATAGCAAGCCAAACACCTCACCCTCCAGTCGCGCTAAAATATCATCGGGGCGGATGCTTTGCTGGATAATATCGACAATTGAAACCAGCACTTTATCACCCACACGATGTCCCCATTGGGCATTGATGCGTTTGAACTGATTAATATCAACCAGCATGACACAGAAGTCCTTAACAACAGGTCGCGACAATAATGACTCTACGCTGTTGAAAAAGTAGCGCCGATTATAAATATTGGTCAGCACATCATGAACTGCCAGTTTGCTGGAGAGTTGCAGCTCCTGAAAAATGTTATAAATCAGAAAAGACACAACAAACAGTTTACTGGAGACTTCAATCCCGCGACTGATATACCAGATGGTATAATTATACTCATCCAGAGTCAGTAGAAGTAAGTTGCAGCATAGCGATGCCAGACATAATAATGCTATTAACGGCCATAGTTCGCTGGCTAATCGTGTACGCATGATAATAAAGAACAGTAAAAATGCCCACAGACAAACCAATATTTTTGTATAGTTGATTCCCCAGGTCGCAGTATGGTTGTCCGGACAGTAATCGACGACATACAAAGAATAGTCAGCGTTATAACTGCTCAGATTGTGTGCCAGAAGGGGAAAAACTAAAAAAGGAATCAGCGCCAGCAACAGAATGCCAGTTTTTTTCTTATTGTTGTCAAGGATGTTGTCTTTTCCATAACAAAAGAGCGCCAGCGAGGTTAAACAAATAAAACTGAGTTGGCGGAAAATATAGAAAATAGAAACATCATTCGACTTTGTCTGGATCAGTGTACTGCCGTTAATTGGTTTATGGATAATTACAATGGTTTCAACTAAATAGATAAGGCCACTTAAAAATGCAAGGCTTAAAATGAGTGTTGGTAAAATTTGTTTGTTAGTGAAATATTTCATTAACATGAAAAGAAAAATGACGGCGTTAAGGAAAAACAAAGCCACAACAACCATCAGGTAATTCATCTGTGGGATGAGTTTTACATTTGTGTTTTCTTTATATAAGGTAGTAATGCAAAATAAAATTAACGTCAGCAATAAACTGAAAATAAAAAAGCTTTGTAC